>JAZANC010000076.1:0-3822 GCA_036228805.1 Thermoplasmatota archaeon | reverse complement strand
ACCATCCTCTTCGATGATCTGCAACGGGGGAGAGGTATGGCCGGGCGCCATCATGGCCGAGCATCCCCTCGGCCTCAGAGGACCATCTTGTACCCTCTCGATTCAGATTCGAAGAGTCCATGCCATCCAGCCTATTGAAGTCAGACGATAGAACTCTGTACCCGGTGTAGTCGCATCTTCTGCATGCTACGTTGAAATCGGGTTTCGAATCGCTGGCGTGTAGCGATTCGCCGCAAGCAGTGCAAATCGCATGGAGGACGCCGAGCGTATGTGCGGACTTGGTTGTTGCACGTATCATGGGATCGGTGGATGTGACACGGGCGCGGACTATGTCCCGTCTCCTCATTGCATCGCCGGCCGACGGCATGAATCGATCGCATAGTTCTGTGACTGTTATATCCGCAAATAGTTCCTCTGCAGGAAGGGACTTGGCCTCCATGCCGGGTTTCTCAACGCTGATTATCCTGATTATGGCTACTTTTGGTTGCAATCCGTGTACCTCTCCGATGAAATCGTCACCGACTTCCAGGCTGTTGACTCCGAGGTTCGATTCCTTCACGGACCATGCGCCATCTTCCTGATGCAGGGTTCCTGTGACCAGAGCTACCACTCCCCGATCGGTTGTGGACAACCCCGAACCCAACTCAGAATCGGGAGGTATGTCAGTGAGCTGCCCCGGGCTGACAACGTCAGATGGGGTTCCCATGATGCCCGCCACCTGAGAGTCGCCTATGAACGGTCCGGCGATGTGGCATCCGGGGGCAGGAGCCTCCAGAGGGTGGCTTGGGTTGTCACTCGTCTCCTTTTGTGGTGAGTGTGTGAAGATCCCAGATCAAATTGCTCACTGAACATCTCATGGACATGCCAACCCCACGAATCGAATCTTGCTGCCACGTGCTTAGCATCACTGGAATGGAGCACGTATGCTGGCACGCCAGCATTCCTGATGGCTTCGAAGAATGGTGCATCGGCACCCATTTTTTGTGTTCCCCACGGAGGATTACATAGTATGAGGTCCGTATGCTCAAGAGTCACTGCAGCAACGTCCGAGCAGATGATTTCAACATTCTCAGAGAGGCCCGCGCTACCTGCATTATCGTGCACTATATCCAACGCATTTCGATCGATATCAACCATGATTGCAGCTGAAGCGCCGCAAAACAACGCGCCGAGACCCAACACTCCGGTGCCGCATCCGAGATCTGCGACTGTGCATCCTGTTTGCATGTCCCCCATATCCTTCGCCAGGCGGATCCATCTGGCTGCTAAACTACCCTGCGTGGTGTACTGTTCAAGCTCAATAATGGGCGATTTGAAACCGCTCATCTTCGAGATTTTCATTGCAAGATGCCTTGTTCGCACGAAAGTCGGCTAACGGTTCTCTAATTCTTTTCTTCCCTTAACATGGGCATCATCTATGTCTTTATCTACTCTCAATGTTAGTCGCGTTTTGTGGAAGTTTCAACAGTAGCAGTACTCTTGATTGGATTATTGTCTGGTTTGGTAATAGGTTGGCTCTTAGCAATGCAAAAAATGAGGGGGGATATCATTCGTACTGAGGAGCGGATGAAGGCTCAATCTGCTTCTGAGTCGACCTTGAAAATGCAAATCGAGAATCTCGCTGCTGATATCGGAAGAAAACAAAATGAGGACTTCCTTAGGCTTGCGGAGGAAAGGCTTGGAAAAGTCAATTCCGAGGCTGAGAAAGATCTCGATAAAAGAAAAGTCGAAGTTGAAAATTTAATCAGACCTCTTCGAGAAGAAATGGAAAAATTATCTCAATCTAACCAAAAAATTGAGACAGAGCGCAAGGGTGCTTACGAGGCAATAAAAAGGCAGCTAAAAGATCTAGGAGACAAGGCAGAGAATCTTAGTTTCCGGACTACTGCATTAGCCACGACTCTGACCACCTCGCCGAATGAAAGAGGTAAATGGGGGGAAGTTAAGCTTCGGAGGATATTTGAAATGGCGGGGATGACCGAACATGTCGACTTCTTTGAACAAGAGAAAGTGGAATCCGGGAGGCCCGATTATATCGTTAAGTTGCCGAAAGATGGAGTAATTCCAATCGATTCTAAGGCAATTGGCCATCATTACCTCTCAGCAGTCGAATTGGAGCCTGGAGATGAGCAGAATAGACTTCTTGACGAACATTCTGAAGCCATGAAGAAAACAATAACAAGACTGAGTGCTAAGTCCTATCAAGATTCCATCGAGGGAGATTTCGACCACGTGATAATGTTCATTCCCAGCGAGGCAATGGCTGCTTCAGCATTCACTACTAATCCGAAACTCATGGATTATGCGATGAGTAAGAAAGTATTGATCGCTACTCCTGTAACTATGCTGGGACTGTTGCGAACTGTGGCCCTTTACTGGAAACAATATGAATTCAGTCAATCCGCTTCTACAATTTACGAGGTTACCGAGGAGATGTATAATCGAGTTGAAACAATGATATCCCATATGATGAAAATGGGAACTCACTTGGATAATGCTACAAAGAAGTATAATGAAACAATGCGCTCCTATGAATCTAGGGTTCTTCCTCAAGCAAGGAAATTAGATCAACTGAAAGTTTCAGAAACTTTAGGGAAGCTTCCAGAACCAAAGGAAATAGAATCTCAACCACATGCCATAGTTGATGAAGATTGACATATTCAGAGAATACATGGTTGATATTTTTCGTAGCGATTATCACCCAATAGTGCATCTCCCGGAGGAGTATGAAGTAAGAGATTTTACGAAAGGCGAATATGTGCCCTCTGAATTCGAATTTGATATTGGCAGATATGACGAGTTACGGCCTGGAATGTATTCGACGGCTCTCTTCTCTGATGGTAGATTCCTACACATCGGGATTGATGTCGGAGGTCCGGTGGGAACTCCCTGCATGGCATTCAAAGAAGGGGAGATATCCTATTTCGGATATAATCCGGCTGATGGAGATTATGGGAATACTTTGGTTACCAAACATCTGATCGAAGGCCGTCCGATATGGGCTCTTTACGGGCATCTGAATTCAGATTCGATTGAGGACAAAGAGGTTGGGCAGAAGATATCTGGAGGTGAGGTGATCTGCTGGATCGGCGATAGGCATGAGAATGGCGGCTGGGATCCTCACCTTCACTTTCAACTGTCGTGGTCCGATCCTGGGACCCACGACATGCCGGGTGTGGTCAATCCCGCGGATAGGGAAGAGGCGCTTGCCAAATATCCTGACCCGCGAATGGTGATGGGGCCGATTTACTGAATCTCTTCCAGATGTGCCTTGAGCGAGGGAATGGCAGCCATCTCGGACGGGTCTACGCCGCGAGAAACCGCCAGCATTATGCTGATCCAATCAGTGATGTGCGCCAGACCGAGTAACTGCTCGACAAGGGTTTCTCCCGTGGCATTCAGAACCACTCTTGCTGTATCGCCAGAGTGCTCCTCGAACCACTTCATTCTCGACGATGTCCTGTCGTTTGAGAGGCTGGAATGAATCACTACTAGCGCTTGGCTCTCTGATGCTCGCTCCGTCCACGGAATTATCTCATTGTGGTTCATCTCAGGTACCTCTGAGGAGCGAGCGAATAGGTCCGAATTCTCATTGAGTTGACTTACGAATCTACGGGCAGCACACCCCATTATGCTCGGGGACACTATCCCGATGTCATTCTCGCCAATCGACTTGGCAGCCCCGTATGCCAGTTTTGAGCCGGTCGACGGGTCCCAATCGGACGAGAGTCGTCTCAATCTGCCGATCATGCTCCCGATGTCTTCGTCCTTAGGAGCCGGCAGGAGGCCCATGGACCAGACTATGGATAGTTGCGTGCCGAT
>JAZANC010000075.1:0-4390 GCA_036228805.1 Thermoplasmatota archaeon | reverse complement strand
TGGTGGAGATGAATGAGGAGCAAATATCCGAATTCGAAAATCGAGCGCTGCGAGCAGAAGAAAGACGTCAGAGACTGGACATGGAGTCAAGGCTCGCACATGAGGAAAGACGCATCCGCGATCGTCTTGACGTCGATAGAAGACGAAGATCCGATCTCTTGGCCCTCAGAACGAGAGAACGCATATCTGCTGATATCGAGGTTGAATATGAAGAAAGACTCGATGCACTGAGAAAAAGAATTCAGATGGAGCACGAGTTGGAGTTGGAAAGATTAGAGAGACGACTTGAGAATGAACTCTCCAATGCCCTTTCGAACTCCATTCGAGTAAGGTTGGATGCAAAGAGGATTGAGCTACAGGCTGAGATGGCAGAGCGTCTCAGATCGTATAGAATAAAGCGTGAGGCTGAGATTACGAATCGTATAGAAGAGCAAAGAGTGAGAATCGATGCTGAGAATAGAGAAGCAATATCAAACCGTCTAAGCTCCATGGAAGCTGCTGCAACATCTGAAATCGATGGAGATCTAGAGGCATGGTTTGCTGCTGAAAATGAGGCTATGGAAAAAATAGCCATCATGAGGAGGAGAGAGACTCTTCTCTCTGCATGGGCGGATCTTGAAAGAAGACTTGAAATCAATCGATCACAGAGGCTTTCTGAGCTTAAGAACCGACTCCGTTCGTCCGCTGACCGGGATATCGTGGCTCCAGATATCGACTCAATTGAGAGAGAGCTCTTGAAAGAGTGGGATCGCATAGTTGAGTCAGCAGCCTCGTCAATAGTTGACGGCTAAACACTTCTCTGAGTCCGTATTATCTCAAGTCTTGAACTCACTTCTTTGGCTAGATTCCAGTATGCGAGACTACCGGGGTGCCTCTCAATAGGACTCTTAGAGAGAGCAACCGGTGCACCCTCCAGAGGAGCCTCTGCAACTGCAACACTTCTCGGAATGTGGGTTTCTAGGATTCTGCCGCCAAAATGACGTTTCGCTGCATCGGCCACTGTGCGCCCAAGATTAGAACCGCCTTGGACCATCGTCATGGTTATTCCGAGAAGACGTAGTTTCGGATTGACCGCAGTTTGAACCTTATTCAGAGTGTCCAGGAGCTGACCCATACTCTCCAATGCGTAGAACTCTGCTTGTATGGGTATGAGTAACCAATCTGCAGCTGTCAGCGCATTGATGGTCAGCAATCCTAGAGAAGCAGGGGTGTCTATGATTATCAGATCATAATCATCCATCGCACCTTCGAGAGCGATCTTCAGACGATGCTCCCTCCCAATTCTCATTGCTAGCTCTATTTCTATGCCTGAAAGGTCCAAATCTGCAGGGAGCAGGGAAAGGCGATCAACGAAGTGACCTTTCGGAGGTCCTCTGGGCCGGTCCGGATTCTGACGCTTCCAAGCCCTCCTCATACATTTTGTCAACTCATGCGGCGCCAAAATATACGGGTTTGGATCAATTCTGGATCCATCGATAACAGCTTCAAACAGATTATTCATCGTTGGTCCAAGGGATCGCTTTTCGACCCCAAAGGTCGTTGCTACGTTCCCCCGGGGGTCAAGATCCACGATCAGAACCTTGTTGGCCATTATCCCCATTCCAGGGGAACCCGCAGCAAGTGCTGCGCCAAGATTAGTCACTGTAGTGGTCTTTCCACATCCGCCTTTGTGATTGACCACAGCGATGACGACGGCACGCCCCATGCAACTGTCCGGGAGCCGACGATGGATGGTACTTGCTCATTGCACGACTGGAACTGGAACTTCTGAAATCACCTTTCGAACAATGTGTTCGCCTGTGATGCCCCTGATCTTTGATTCAGGCTTCAAGACAATCCTGTGACTCACAACATCAAGCGCCACGCGCTTGACATCATCAGGAATCACGTAGTCCCTGCCATCAATTGCGGCACTCGCACGCGCCGTCTTGAACAGGGATTGACTGGCTCTAGGGGACGCACCAGTCACGACACGGTGGTCCTCACGAGTCCTCTGAACAAGCTCCACGATGTATGTCAAGATGGCTGCATCAACATGGACCGTCTCAAGCGCCTTCTGCATGGCGACAACCTTCTTCGGGCTTGTAATCTGTTGAACGTCATGATCATCCTTCCCTCTGAGCTTCCTGCGCTGTAATATCGACTTCTCCTCCTGCCTGTCAGGGTATCCCATTGACATCTTCATCAGGAATCGGTCCATCTGAGCTTCAGGAAGGGGATACGTCCCCTCCTGTTCTATCGGGTTCTGGGTGGCTATCGTGATGAATGGTGCTGGAAGCTTGTGGGTGATTCCCTCTATCGTGACTTGCTTCTCTTCCATGGCCTCAAGCAGCGCCGCCTGAGTTTTCGGCGGGGCTCTGTTAATCTCATCTGCTAGAAGCACATTAGTGAACAATGGACCCGGTCGAAGCTTGAATTCTCCAGCCTGTTGATCGTACATGTATGTCCCCATGATGTCTGCGGGAAGTAGATCAGGTGTGAATTGAACACGCTTGAATTTACATCCCAGGGCTGTAGCATATGTGTTGGCCATCAATGTCTTTGCAAGCCCGGGGAAATCCTCTAGGAGCATATTTCCATTTGATAGAATACCAACAGCGATCTTTCGAAGGTTCTCTTCCTTCCCGATTATGACTTTAGCTACCTCGCCCATCAGGTTGTTAGAGATCATTGAGACAGTTTGAATGAGTTCTCTCGAACTCGGGTCGCTTGCAGCCATCGCCATGGTGAACTCGGCCTGAATTCTTTCGATTGCGCATTAAAGGGTTGGGGGGCTATGGGAGTGAGTTGGATCAACGTCCCCAAAAATGATCCTCGCGTCGATGAATCTCCAGCAACTCACCAAGAATCTCGCTTTCCATGGCATTAAGGCTCATTTTTCTGAGACGCTTGGCATGTGACTCCGGCACATCTACCAGAAGAACGTCCTCCTCCTCAATCTGACGCCCAACGACCACCCCGTCGATAGCAACCGCGACCTCATCCCCCTGTTTCGCTTCCTTCATACTGTCCTCTCCGCTTCGAATCGATTTGATTTGACCAACGGGAGAACCGTCTTTGAGAAGACGCTGGCCTATGTGTATGCGTCCCCCAAGCACGCGAACCCCAACAACTGCCGGCTTACTCACTCTGAATGTATGGTCTGGAAGGAGGAGAATTCTTCCCGGATAGACGATCTTCTCTCGAGATTCTTCCTCCAATTCCGCGGTTCTGGCTTCTACCCAGCGTTCTCGTTCATCGAGAATGTGATAGATGATGTCAGAGCATATCACCTTCAGACCAGTGTCCGAGGAGTCGATTTCGTTCTGCGCATCAGATAGGACGCTTGTCGAGAATCCGAGTATGAGTCTGTGAAGCGGGTCCGACGCTGTCTCAGCACCCCTGATGTCACGTCTCCCGACCTTTCCGATCGAAGCGGATCGTATTGGCACATCTATTTCCTTGAGTTCCATCGCCAGAGCCTCAAGGCCGCCAACAGTGTCCGCTTTTATGCAAACCCCCTCCTCCTCCAAATCGATGCTCAGGCTAGACTCCTCTGATGCGAGTTTGAGGGCCTCCTTCCTCTCATTGGCATCCCTCACCACTCTCAGTGTCGTTCCTGCGAGAACGCCGTCCAGGTCGGGGGCTGAAAGCTTGAGTCCAGAGGCGGCACTCGCAGATTCCGCGTCATTCCAGCGATCACCGGCGTCTCTCATTTCTGCCATGCCTCTAGGTTTGAATAGCCCTCGCACTGTCGTGGTAATCCCTCCTTCCGGCGTCACCAAGACGATCTCGTCCCCCTTCGCGATCGATCCGCGATGCAGGATTACATCCAGGGTCTTGCCAAGCCCCCTCTCCTCCTTCATCTCAAGGACCGTACCTTCTCCTGCACCTTCAATGTCGGTGAGCTGATCGGCGAGGTACCTTTCTGCTAGCCCGATCACAACGGCGAGAAGATCCTGTATCCCCTCTCCCTCCTTTGCAGAAACGGGGACCAATGCAATTTCCTTAGTGAAGTCCTTGATTCGATCATATCTGTCGAGATTGAATCCGTGCTCCCCGAATCCACCAACGAGATCCCAAAAGGACTGGTCGAAGTAACCCATTGCATCCTTCGTTTGATTCCTCATCGCCAGAGCCATGGGGCGACCATTCTCGCTCTTCCATCCGTGTATGCGATCCACTTTGTTCCCAGCAACCACGAACGGAGTCTTCGCCTTCTTCAGGATCCTTATGCTCTCTATCGTCTGTGGCCTGAGCCCCTCTTTCAGATCTACCACGAGAATGGCGATGTCGGCAAGTGAACCCCCTCTGTTCCTTAGCGTGGAGAAGGAATGATGCCCAGGCGTGTCTATGAAGAGCAGCCCGGGCGAATCGAATGACTTTCCTCCGAGGAGAGGGCCGCATAACT
>JAZANC010000074.1:0-3831 GCA_036228805.1 Thermoplasmatota archaeon | reverse complement strand
GTAAGCGTCTCATCCCAATTATCGCCGTATCCGATATCGGGGTCTCCAAGCCAATATGCGAAATTCTTGAACACGCCTTGATTCTGTGGAAGTGCCTGGTTTGACGTTGTAGAGTCGTCTAGCCTAGTACCATTTTCTTTACCTGGCTGATCATTATCGTCTGTCCATATTGGATTTATTCCCGAGAAATCCTCTATAGCAGTGAGATCGGGTAATGCATTGAATATCTCGGCTTCTGTAGTCCAATTCACTATCGTATTTCCGAAGTTCTGTACTCGTACGTCGATCGGATATTCTGCAGAAGCATACCTTATGCCTGGTTCGAAATCGACGAATGGATCGGCTGCTAGCCCAGGATCGTATAGATTCCTAACGGTAGTTTGGAACTTCAATGCGTCGTTAATGGGGTCCTGATCAACGAATCCATTGAAGTTTGACAATTCAGTACTGATGTAGTATGTCTTGTTGTCAATAAAATCTGCAGAAAGAGAAATTTCCCTTTTCTCACCCGCAGCGAGTGGCTGGAAGCTGACTTGTTGCGAAATGGCCTGCACTTCCCCGAAAGCAGTATTTCGCTTTATGACGGTTATATTGTCGAATGCGAAACCGTCGAATCCTGAGTCATAGGATGTGTCAACAGTACCCACAGAGCCATACAGCCCGCTCCTAAAGCGGAATCGCAGATCGATGACTTCGCCGGCATAAGGCGTGAGGTCGATTGATTCCAGTGTATTTGTTAAATTGTCCTCGGAACCTCCCAATGTGTAGTTTGTCCACTCGGTGATGTAGTATGGATAGATTGCGAAGTTCTTGATCTCGAGTTCAGGGTCCTGATTCAATGCTAGGAGGTTGAAGTACCGATCTTGGTCGTATCCGCCTTGGAACCATACTCGTTCCCATCCCCTACCCTCTGAGAAGGCTTCTATGCCGCACGAATCCTCGTACAACCAGCGTTCTTGGACCACATACGGTTCAGATAGGAACAAGTTGGTGTATGCAACGCTACAGAGAATCGATACGTCCAAGAAAGCGGCATCAGCTCCAGTGAGATCTACGTTCTGTAGTATGAAGGCCTCATCCATGTTGTTGAAATATCCAGAGTTATTCTCGTCAGTTCCATTGTAGTCTAGTCCAGCCCACATGTAGTTGGTTGGGTTGTGGTCTGCCTCGTAAGTTGAGACGTTCTCCGTCAGTGCTGTGGAGTTTCTCTCCTCATGCCAAGATGTTCCTGGAGAGAAGTCAGACGTGTATGACGCCCCGACCCATGTGCATGAGGCGCAGTTGGAAGACTCGATGGTCCCATCGAAATCATTTGAGTAAACTACTGTGTCAGATCCTCCGGTGACCTCCTTTACTGAGAGATTTAGATCGGCCGACCCGCTTACGGGGTTGAGTCCGGTATTCATCAGAGTGACATTCACAAATCTTGTTCCCTCGCCTAACTGTGCTGAACCAGTCGATGGATCGGTAGAAGCGGGTGCGATTGTCAAGCCATCTATCGCAACGTCTTGATTGTCCAGTGTCAGTACGGATAGGAAGTCTCCCGCACCTGGCCAACCCAGGGTATCCATCCACATAGCTCCACTTGAGAAGCGATAGGAATAGTCGCGCTGGCCGATGATTATCTCCTGTGCTGTTGAGTCGTCTCCCTTGAGTTGGGCTGGTAGTGCCACGGTAGGTCTTCTTCCAACATCAAAGGATATGGGGGACTGATAACCCGTGCCCTGAGTATTCGAAAGAATGATTTCTACACTATTGAGTTCCCTCAGATTCTCAACAGTTGTGTAAGTCTGATTCTTTGATGTCGAATCCTGCAGTCTTGTCAGCGTCAATTCAGTTGGTACAAAGAAGTCCATGTTACCATCCCCATTCACGTCCGAGATGGTGATCGATGCGCCTTTGTAATTTCCAAGATTGATGTAATTCCGAGTATCCCAATTTGAGTTTACTCCGCTCCTGGTTGCGTAACTCACTCTTCCCTCTATCCCGTCTACAGCGGCAACCATGTCGATTATTCCATCTCCATCGGTATCTTCTACGTCAATCTGAAGTTCATACCCGTGCTCTGCGTCAAGTGTGAAATCATGCACTTCGGCTGCTGCGGAGCCTCCAACGTTGGGATCGGCATAAAGCCCCGTTACACAGTCGAACTCGATTACAGTCATGTTATCGTAGTTACCAACGGAGTAACCCGCTCCTGGGTTGTACCTAGGCGTTCGTAAGACCCAGAGATCCAGGTCCTCACACTCTCCCGGTAGTGTGGTTCCGGTAATCGGATCCTCGGCTAGGTCTTCGCCCCATTGACCGAGTTCTATGTGGCTGTAGTGGCCATACGTGGGGGCAGGAATCAATATCGTCTGATCTGCCTGAGGACCTGGGTCTGGGCCCTTGAAAACCTCGAGATAAGACTGTCCACCATCAGGCGTCATTGTTACCAATACGATATCATCGTCGCCGTCATCGTCAATGTCCCCTACATCCATGCCCTGGCTGAATGGGTGGGACGGGATCTCGATGATATCTCGACTCCACTGATGGGTATTCATGTTACACTCGCCCCAGAGCACAGTCAGGTTCGCTGGGCGGATGAATGTCTCACCGACGAATCTTACATTCTCTTGGAAGTAAACGATATCCGGCATCTGATCGCCATTGATATCTGCTATCTCTATCTGTTGACTGTTTGCAGTTTGGAAGATATTCTGTCGCTGGGAGTCTCCAACGCCTCCTGCGATGAATATGTCTTGTCTGTCGGGGAAGCCTCCCGCGCCGTCATTAAACATCGATGTGAGGTAGAAACCCATACTGCTTGATGCGGCAATATCGTTGTCCCCATCGCAGTCAAGATCGCCTGTCGCTACGAAATGAGGGTCTCTTTGCACGGCGTATTGAGTAATCTGCGAGGCGCTCGCGGCCGGCACGAAAGAAATCAGGGTCATTGAGACCATCATCACCACGAGAGTGATTGCCTTAGCCCTCCTATTCTCAGTTCTCTTCACGTTGGCTCCGCTGTGCATAGCAACTCGGAGATACTGGGCTCTCTTATTGTTTGCCGATAGTTGCGCTTGGAATTATGCTTGATTTATTCCCTGTAAACTTGTATCCAAGATGGCGAAGGAGAGTACTCCTCACCCCTTTCTGTAAGAATTTTATCTACCTTCCCTGCAACCCACAAACGCTTGAGTGCGATAGATACTGCGATATCGTCGAGGCTTGTTCTTTCCGAAAGAATGCTGGCTATAGTCTCAGGCATCATTGAGGAAATTCCATGTTCAGTGACCACTATGGCGAGTACTAATCTAAGCCATTCTTCCGTGAGTGGGTCGTTAGATATGGAATCAGGGGGGATTTCTGGCTCGGGCATCTCTGATATGAATAAACGGAGCTCCTCCTCATCTAAGGGCGGCGGCTTATTGGATTCTAAATCCTTAGAAGGATCGAATGAACCTATCTCTCGTATAACTGCAGGAATCTTGGATGGATCGGGGGGTGGGCCGGGCAGCAATGATGATTCTTCGAGGTGGGTCTCGTCTTTCGATTTCTGACCTTTTTGGCTCATCTCCATCATCCAGCCACAGTCTAGTCCGAGACCTATCTGCTCGACAAAATGTTTCACCCATGCTTCAGGGCCCTCGATTACTGTGGCTATGTTATTCGGCTCATGCCTGAAAGAAAATCTCACCTTAACCATGCAGCAATACCTCCTCAATCAGCAAGTCCCCTTAGAACGGTCTGAAGAATGCCTCCATTGCGATAATATTCCACCTCAACAGGTGTGTCGAGCCTAACTACTGCTTCAAAGAGTATTGTTGAGCCGTCTTCTTTTCTAGC
>JAZANC010000073.1:0-5951 GCA_036228805.1 Thermoplasmatota archaeon | reverse complement strand
GCTCCTTCGTTCTGGGATTCTACCCCGACCCTGATATTGTTCTGTAACGCGTGTTCAAGTGCTGCGGAAAATGAGCCTGCGGCGATCGATGCAAGAGACGTAGATTCAACTACATATCGAGTAACTTCGCCATCCATTATCATCGAGGCGTGCAAATGTCCATCGCCTTTCCAAAGTCGGTCGAATTCTCTCCACGAGGATGGATCAATGCCTTTCCAAGTAATGTTTGACTCGCTGAGCATCATTGCCCATTCATCTCTTGCCGCATAACGCAGTGTTCGCAACACGTCTGGCCCAAGCCTCTCGGACATACCATTAGCGATTGATTTCATAGTGCCAGACCTTACTAGCCAGATGGGAGAATTCGACCTGAATGTGTCTATAATTGATCCTGATTCTGTAGTCCTCAAACGTTCCATGGGGCCCGGAACATTCGTACCTAACAATTTTCGAAGAAAGTTCATGGATGGGCCCTCATGAACCGGTCGATTCTGTCAAATGCGTCATTTAGCACATCTTCGGGAGGGAGGGCTACGAGTCTGAAATGTCCGGAACCATGGACTGGAGAGAACCCTGAACCATGGACTAATAGCACATGTTCCTCGTGTAGAAGGTTCAATACAAACTCCTTATCAGATGGGAATTTTTCTTGGTCGATTATCTTCGGGAATAGGTAAAATGCGCCGCCTGGTCGATTACATGACAGGCCTTCAATCGAATCAATCCTGTCCATGCATAGGTCTACTCTACTTCTGATAGATCCTAACCTCTCATCCAACCACCCCCTGTCTCCTCGAAGAGCTTCGAGATATCCATGTTGAGCGGGGGTGGAAGCGCAAAGTCGGCTCCTAAGCAACCTCTCTACTCCATCTCGTGCTTCATCCAGGACATGTGTTGGATCGTGAAATGCCATGTATCCGATTCTCCATCCGGGTGCGAAATGAACTTTTGATACGCCGTTCAATGTGATGACTGGAGTGTCATCAGAAAGTGAAGCAACAGATTTCTGCGATCCGGTGAAATCCAATCCGTCGTATATCTCATCAGCTATGACTGTACAACCTGGCCACTCTCTGGCGATATCAAGAATCTCGAGAATTTCAGAAGCTGTAGCCACGTTCCCTGTTGGGTTGTTGGGATTAATCAAAACAATAAATCGAACATTTTCATGCATCTTAGATCGTATATCTTCTACATCGATTGCCCAACCGTTTTCCGAGTCAAGCGCATATTCGATAGTCTCAGCACCGTACATTTGGGGATATGCAAGATATGGCGGATAATGCGGCCCGGGGGCGAGAATAGAATCGCCCCTATTGAGAAAAGCTGCGAAAAGGATCTGAAGTGCTTCCGTCACACCATGCGTAACATAGACACCTTGAGCCTGACATGCCCATCCTTTTGATCTCTCATCGGCTGCTATCGCTTCTCTAAGAGCAGGAATTCCATATGATGGGCCATAGCCGTTATCTTGTCGTTCAAGAGCCTGTTTGAACGCCTCAATCATGTGACTTGGAGTGGGCAGTCCGGGGTACGCCAAAGGATCGCCTATGTTCATCTTGATGATTTCATGGCCCATTTTCTCGAGTTCCAAAGCAGGCACTACAACGTCTCGAATAGCGTACTCTATGGCGGCAGCCCTTCTCGTTGGCATGATCCCGGCCATGCTTCTGGATTGTGACGGGGCACATGAAGGCGCCGACTTTAGATGTCTAATTCGGATCTCGCCATTTTGAGTGCATTATCGATACCACTAGGGTCGGTTCCCCCTGCCTGGGCCATGGTTGGCCTTCCCCCCCCGCTACCGCTAATTGCAGGAGAAATAGCCTGAATGATTTTGGAGGCATCGTGCTTTTCTGAAGCTATTGAGTCCTCTGTAATTGCAACTACTAGCCTACCGCCACCCTCTTTACTTGCGAGAACTGCGACTGTGGGCTTATTCGGGTCTCTAGTTAATTCTCCAAGCGTGCCCATTAGTTCCTTAACTTCGCCGTCCATCTCCATAATCACGTATCGAATCCCATCTTTTGTAGTGGCAGAGGATTCTCCCCCGGCCCTGATGCGAGCGATTTCCCCTCTGAGTTGTTCAATTGTTTTTCTTTGATCTTTCCACTCATTGAAGAAGCGATCAACTGCCTGGGGGAGGTCATGCGGCTGTACGCCGAGAATATCGGCGGATTCGCTGAGAAGTTTGGATTGGACGCGGGCATGCTCCCTAGCAGCCTCACCCGCCATGACCACCAGACGCTCTACCCCGTCTTGGACTTGACTGGAGCGAACGATTCTAATCTCACCAATCTCGGAGGTTTTACTGACATGCGTGCCGCCGCATGCCTGCAGGTCGTGCCCTTCGATATTGACTAATCTGATCATGTCGTGCTTTGGGGGGCCTCCCTGATATATCGAGAAGCCATGAGTTGAATCGGCTTCTGCCCGAGGGATTACTGTGATTTCGATATTCCTATTCTGATTTACGATTTCGTTGGCATGGTCTTCTATCTGGTCTAATTGAGTTCTCGAAAGTCTGCCATAGTGAGTTACATCTAATCTAGCAAGAGACTCATTCTTGAATGATCCAGCCTGCCACACATGGGGGCCCAATATCTGGCGTGCCGATCCTCCAACAACATGTACGGAACTATGATGCTGGGATATCTGGAGCCTTCTTTTCCCGTCTACTGATCCTGAAACGCGACCAGAATTAATTGGTCGATCCGCATAGTGTAGTATTACTCCGTTCTCGATCCTGACGTCGTATATCGTAGCAGGCCCTATGGTCCCCCGGTCACCGAGTTGTCCGCCGCTCTCAGGGTAAAAGGCTGAGCGGTTCAGAATCAATATCCACGAAGTTCTTGAAATGCCTTGTTCATCTACAGAATCCATTTCCAAGCAGTCGATAACCTGTGCATCAAAATCTGATATGCTAGGATTCTCATCAAACAGGCGTATTGTGGGAGGGTATGTGGATGTCAGAGAGGAAGGCTCTGACTTCAAGGCTGCTTCTTTGGTTCTCTGTGCGTTCCTTTCAGCCATATCAGCAGTAAAACCGACTCTAATCTCGAGTGTTTTCCATCCTAAATCGCGAGCTATGGCTAAAGTCATGTCAGGTTGTATCCCTCTCTCCTCAGCAAGCCTGTAGAGAATCTCATCATCGATTGTGCTAGAGTTGAAAGGGATATCCTTCAGAGCTGTTGCGACTGCTGACCTCCCTCTTTCCAACATTGCATTGTACTTCCTCTCCTCGGAATTGAGCATGTCAATGATGCCCTTTCTATCAATGTCATTCCTATTCGCCATATTCAGATCGAGATGCTGGTTTCCGAGGTCGGCAAGTTTGATGTTGACTCCTAGTTCATCTTTCATCCTGCAAACTCTTCGAGCTAACATTCTAGCCAGATATCCGGCCTTTGAATTGCTTGGGACGAGTCCATCTCCGAGCATTGAGCAGAGTGCATGTAGATGGTCTGGAATTGCATATATCAATGCAAGAGGCTCTGTTATCGATTTCAATTGAGGTACGGAAATGGGCACCTCGTTTTGAGAAATCCTATCTGCTAAAGATGAGTATAATGCTTCTGCATCGGTTCCGACATCGATATTCAGAATTCCTGCTAGTCGAGATAGTTCGCCTAACAGTGCGTCTATGTCTAGAGGTATCTCCAATGATTCGACCATATCGTCAAATTTGGCCAGATTCCTGAGAAAGTGAACTGATTCCGGGTATACGGCTTCATAGATTGTCGGAGTACCGGCAGCAGCCCAACAGAAACGCTCGAGTCCGTATCCCGTATCGATGATCTTCTGATCCATTTGACGATATCTGAGTCCTTTGATTTCAATTTCCCCGTCCTGATGCTCCTCCAGATCCATGAAGACCAGCGTAGCGAGTTCGAGGCCTCCAACTATCACCTCGAGTGCAGCACCGGCATTGCCACCGCCGGACCAAGGATTCTCGACATAAGTGATTTCTGCTGGGTCTATGCCGAATGTTTCGACGAACAGTTCGTCACATAATCGGACGCAATTATCAATCCAATAATGATGCTCCCCTGTTGATTCACGATTGAAGGCATGATGGGCCATCATTTCGAAAGTCGTAAGATGGCGTCCACTGCGGCCTACTGCAGCTACGTCAGTGAGGCGTATACATGGCTGGCTTATAGTGAGGGGATTTTCGGGCGGGGGGGTTCTTCCTGAAGTTACGTGCGGCTGGAAATCTGCGATACTAGCAATAGTGAGGTGTATGTCATCTCTCCATCGTGCAATGACGGGATATGGCTCCAGACGAGCATGTCCCTTTTTCTCATAAAAATCAAGAAATGCTTCTCTCATCTCTTCTTTGAGTACGCTGCCTCGCTCTTCGTATCCAGATATGATGGGGGTTCCGATGAAGGTGTAAGGGTCGAGGTGCGTGTCTCCGCATGTTTTTCTTTGAGGGTCCCGGGTCCTGAAGCGAGAGCCAGTTACTTCGCAAATTGCAAGTCGAAATCCGGCTTCCTGCCAGAACGGTATGTCGATCTCGCCGAATGCCATGACAAATGCGTGCCCAGCATCGCACTTCAAAGCGTTGCGTAATTCAGGGGGTGCGAGTATGCCTTAGCATCTCTCTTCCGATAATCATCCTCTGGACTTGGCTGCTTCCTTCGTATATCTGTAAGACCTTTGCACCTCGCATAAGTCTTGCAACAGGATATTCCTCAGAATAGCCGTATCCACCGAAAACCTGCACTGCATCAGTGGTTATTTCCATGCAAGAGTCTGCTGCGAATCGCTTGGCGTGTGCGGCACTCTCAGTGTTTCTGATTCCATGATCTGCTTCCCATGCAGACTTCCAGCAGAGTAGGCGACTGGCCTCGATCTTTGTCTTCATATCTGCAAGCATGAATTGGATGGCCTGGTGTTCATGCAACTTCTTACCAAATGATTCTCTCTCACTTGCGTACTGCAAAGCGTGTTCATATGCTGCCCTTGAAGTTCCAACTGCCTGAGCGGCTACTACCGGTCTCGAGTAATCAAAGGCCTTCATCGCATTCATCCAGCCTTGTCCCTCTACACCACCTACCAAATTCTCGACAGGCACTCTGACGTCAGTGAATGTGATTCCCCGAGTGTCTGATGCTCTTTGGCCCATGTTTTTCTCTTTCTTGCCTAATTCGACGCCGTCCCATTTTGATTCGACTATGAAGGCACTCATGCCCCGATATCCCTTGGATCGGTCGGTGTATGCCAAGACGAAGAACCACTCTGCATGTCCAGCGCCAGTGATCCACATCTTACTCCCATTGAGAATGTAATGATCTCCCTCAAGTACGGCGGTGGTTTTGATTCCAGAAACGTCGCTTCCTGCGCCCGGTTCAGTTACGCAGTATGCTGCAATTAGAGGCTCTTTAGCAAGCATACCGAGGTACTTATGTTTCTGTTCCTCTGTACCTCCTGTGATGATCGGAGCGGCGGTTAGACCATTGGAATACTGGGCGGTTCCGAATCCTGGGTCTCCCCACGACATTTCTTCTGAAACTATAGCTTCCTCTAGGATTCCCATCCCTGCGCCGCCATACTCTTCGGGGATATGCAGATTTGTAAGTCCGAGAGAATGCGCCTCAGCAATGGTGTCAAGAGGAAATACTCCTTCTAGATCCCATTTCTCCGCATAAGGTCTGACATTATCTCTGGCAAAATCACGAGCAAGTTCTCGAAGCATCTCTTGCTCTTCCGACAATTCGAACCCTATCATGACCGTTGGTTGAGGCATGAGGACTTAGTGATTCCCGGCGTAAACCCCTAAACTCCTTATCAGACATATGCCAACGATACGAGTATTCATGAGTAGGTCGTTGACGAACAAACATGGCGACTGGCTGGCGCGACCATATCGAATCAGCTGGACCCGGTAGAGTCAGGATACGTCAGCACGGACGTATGCTTGCAGACGCCATGATGGTCGCAGAACC
>JAZANC010000072.1:0-4864 GCA_036228805.1 Thermoplasmatota archaeon | reverse complement strand
ATTTTCAATCCGTGATTTCAGAATCAGAATGGGTACTGGTAGACTTTTGGGCACCATGGTGCGGCCCATGTAAAATGATCTCGCCTGTCCTGCATTCCATCGCCGAGGAGAGAGACATCACAATCGCGAAGGTCAACACGGATACCAACCCACTCACACCAGGCCAGTACGGTGTAAGAGGAATCCCATTTCTCGTCCTTTTCCACAACGGTCAACCCGTTGACCAACACACAGGGGCCGCTCCCAAGCCTTACTTTGACAACTGGTTGAATCGACATATGGCGTGAATCTCGAAGAAGCCTACTCTGCGTCAGTCTTGCTTCTCCGTATACATCCGCAAGCGACCTCTCAACGCTTCATGGAGCCACATTCCATCCTCAAGCTCAATCATCAGACCTCTAGAAATCAAAGATTTTGGAGGCCCGCCGATATATCCTACTGATTCAGACAAATCTTTCCAGGGCACGGGTCTTTCCGCCTTGGAAAGAGCCATGAGAATAGAACGATCTTCATCTGGAAGCACATCTACTATCTCCGAATCTAGAAATCGAACCCAGTCACGATGATTGATCTCGCCGTATATTTCCAAGAGTTCAATCGCTAAAGGATGCCCTCCAGTACGCTCATGCAGAATCTCTGCCGATATCTTATTCGAGAGACCCATGCTTTGGACCCACATCTCAAGCTCATTTCGACTTAGGCCCCCCAGCGCGATTTCCGAGACTCTCCCCCGCGTCACAACGTCTCGTCTGTCATAGAAATCCGGGGATGATCTAGATATGACAATCATTCTAGAATAAGAGGCCTCTATAACCTGCATCAATACACCCAACAGACGAACCCCATCTTTGTCTAGATTGTGTACATCATCAAGAATTAGGAATAGTTTCGATTTATTGCCTAAGAGCTCGTCTTCGTCTATCAGCGTAGCAGTCAGCCTCCTCCTTAGAAGATCGTGATCAAGAGGGTTTCCTGGAGGAGGCAGAATAGAAATCAAATCATACGGATCACCCACCCCATTCCTCAGTCCCAATCCGAGTCTGTGAAATATGCTCGTAGTGAGGCCAATTGCGGTATCCCATGGCTGACACGGATAGTACATGACGAGCATATCTTCGATTTCAGAATCACACGTTCTGAACCAGTCAGATACTAGAGTGGTCTTTCCACAACCAGCGACCCCTGTTATTGTGCAAATGCCCTCTGTGCCTGAAAACCAAAGATCCAGAGATTTTCTCTCTTCATTCCTACCATGTATATCTCTAGTCTTGGGAGGCTCAATGTGGTATGTAGAATGGGCTCCAGCCATCATTTTGATTGAGCCCGGCTCGGTAGTTTTGTTTCGTATGGGTCCGAAACGAATATCCCCGTAGCTGAGAGCACCTTCGTGTTGAGCATGCATCAAAACAGATAGTAGGTCAAGATCCGCTCTTAATCGATCAGACGCCTCTGAAGCGGGTAGCTCCAGAAGATCCCCATTTCGACTTCGAACAAGAACGGGGATTTCGGAAAGTCTTTCCATAGTTGCTGTAGCCATTTCCACTCCCAATGATGTGAGATACCACACTTTCTGACGCCGATTTTCACCTCTCACCGAGCGCATGCCCTGCGCAACAATGCCCGTTGCTACCAAATCTCGCATACTCCGAGAAACATTGGGCGGATGGACTGCACATGCTATTGATATTCCTGGCCTAGTAATTTCAGAAGTGACGGTATGGAGATCTACCTGAGATTTATGGTTCAACAGATGCAGGAGAATCCTATCTGCCACAGCCACGTTAACACGGGCGCCTTCCCCCATGAATATGCATGAATCGGCCCTGCCATCAATGGTTCGCTCAAGTTTAAACCGGCTCCAATTATATCCAATGGATTGATGAACCCCTTCTGCGATAGAACGAATGATGACGAGGACCGAGATTGTCACTGCCCTGAATGAAGCTCTGGCCTGGGAACTCAGAGCCATAATTATGTATGCACATTATTCAGCCTATGTCACTGGAATACACAGATCCCATTTAGCGACTCATTTCAACAATGAAGTCACGGAATCCATAACTCATGCAGCCACGGTAAGAGCAGCTATCGTGAAACTCGATGGAGAAGCCATTACTGAGAGGGATCCAACAGGAATACCCCACACATCAGACTATCTTGAAATGTTGAAAGAAGCCTACAAGACTGAGGAAAAAGCAGGTGAAACATATGGGAGAATACTGCCCATGATTCAAGAAATCGGAGACTCTGAACTGTATGATGCCCTTGAAGTGATTTATTTCGATGAGCTTCGGTCCGTGGAAGAACTTCGCATGATGTTGAAATGACGTATCATGCCATCCGATTATGTGCCTTGTGCCCCTCCCTCCTCCATGGACTCGTATGGGGAACTACTCAATCGACTCAGAGATATTGATATCGCATCCCAGATTGGGAGTATTTTGGGCTGGGATCAAGAGGTGATCATGCCCGAAGCCGCTGCGGAAAGCAGGGCAGAGCATCTAGCATGGATATCTAAAACAGTACATGAGAAGGTTACCGATCCTCGGGTTGGAGAGTTGATATCCGAATTAGCTTCCGATTCTTTAGATCAGATCCAGGCCGCCAATCTCAGACTCGCGACGATTTCCTATCAGCGTGCTACAAGGCTGCCTACAGACTTCGTCGAAGAATTCGCACGATTAAGGTCCAATGCTCACCATACATGGGCAAGAGCAAGGGAAGAAGATGATTTTTCCATATTCAGAGACGATATGGAGAAGATTCTCGACATGACGCGTAGAAAAGCGGAATATTTTGGTTATACTGATTCTCCCTACGATGCCCTTCTAGACCAATATGAGACCGGACTCACTGTTAGCCGGCTTAATCCGCTTTTCAACGGTTTACGAGACAGCGTCGCACCGCTTGTCAAGAAAGTCACCGAATTTGGAAAACAACCAGACATGACGTGGGTCGAACGATCAAAATGGTCCGAGTTGTCACAAACTCAACTCAGTCAAAGAGTATCCGAAGCAATTGGATTCGATTTCACCGCCGGGAGGAGAGACGCTTCAGTACACCCTTTCTGTGGAGGCCCCAATCCAAGTGACGTCCGATGGACAACCCGTTATGACGAATCAGAGCCATTTGGGTCATTATTTGGCTCAATGCACGAGACAGGTCACGGCACATATGAGCAAGGCCGTCCAAGAAATCTCGACTTCCAACCTGTAGGAAAAGCATGCGGACTCGGGGTCCATGAGAGCCAATCTCGTTTATGGGAAAATCAAGTAGGTCGGTCGATCCAATTCTGCGAATGGGTACTTCCAATGTGGAGAGAATGCTTTCCTGGAAAGATGGACGACGTTACGCCCGAGACTCTTTGGAGAAGCGTTAACACTATTCAACCAAGCTACATACGCACCGAATCAGATGAAGCGACATACAATCTTCATATTATGATTAGATATGAGTTAGAGAAACTAATGGTCGAAGGCGACATAGAAGTTGATGAAATCCCAGATGCATGGGATGCAATGTATGAGGAATATCTGGGTATCAGACCACCAAATCGTACTATCGGTGTTCTACAAGACATACATTGGTGCATGGGTGCAATCGGTTATTTCCCGACATACACTCTCGGTAACCTCTACGCCGCCCAATTACTAGAAGCAGCTAGGGACGATATCCCCGATCACGACGACAGAGTCAAAAAAGGTGATTTCGAACCACTTCTCAATTGGATGAGGTCGAGAATCCACTCCAGAGGTAGCATCCTCGAGCCGGCTGAACTAATCAAAGAGGCAACAGGCAACTATCCTTCTCCACAACCATTTGTCGAGTATTTATCAGACAAAGTACGGCGTCTATATGACATTGAAATCTGAGGGTCAAGCGTGGAAATGAATAGCAGCGTTCGCCTTTCAGAGCTATCTTCATTGACCAGGTCTTTGAAGGCGCCCGTTACAGCCATCGCACAAAACAGCAAATCCTTCATCGCCGGTGATTCTGAAGGAATGGTATCGGCTTGGGCTGTCTCAGATGGAGACCTCCTCTGGACAATCGATCTCGAACCTTCTACCTCTTCTATCGCATTCGCTGATGGGGTCATAGCGATTGCACATGGGGCCTCCATAACAGCGGTTAATCCTGATGATGGTGCGTTAGTATGGGCTATTCCCGTAGATGGTGCTTGCGACTTCGTTGCCTTCGATGGCCAATCGCTATGGGTCACTTCTTCTGTTTATGAGATTGAAATCGAAGATTATGTCGCATGCCGGGTAATGCGAATAGAACCGCATCGAGGCACAGTTCAACAATCATTTTCTTTACCATCGAAAGCATGGACATTGGACGCCTTTGGACAGGGCTGCATCCTGGGTTTGGGTAGGCCCCAACCAGGCATATACACTATAAAATCGGGAAAAGATGAATTGAACCATCTCGAAGACACACCTAGAGTTCCAATATCACGTTCGTCGTCATCCCTCGACAACCGCATGTCATTTACAACATCAGATTTCTACGCAATTCAGATCGACCAGGATGGGAAAATCATAGATACGGCGAAAAACGTCGTTTTGGCAGGATTTACACACGATGGAAGATGGATTACCTACGATCAAAATGGAGGAGTCGTGAATACGGAATCCTCCGATGAAAATCTAAACGGCTTTCCATATCACCTCACCAGCACTGATGAGATGACTTTGTTAGTTACGAGAAAATCCCATTCTTTAGGAGCAATTTCAATCGGGAAAAAACGAATGAAATGGATGCATAGCAGCGAGATAACGATAGTACACAGCCATTCAGATAGAACAGTATTAGGTTGTTCGAATGGAGAAGTCTTTCTTCTGGAAGCTGATGTTCTCAAAAG
>JAZANC010000071.1:0-6230 GCA_036228805.1 Thermoplasmatota archaeon | reverse complement strand
GCTAGGATGGCATATTTCGATGAATGCGGTATGATGGATATGCTGGAATCAGATAACATCGGCCCGATACTCGCAGGCATAAAGGCGGACTTCCTACATCCAGTGGTATATCCTGATACTGTAGTTGCACATACCACGATTACAAGATTGGGCAACTCATCATTCGATATGGATTACAAGATCACGAGTTCTGATAGGCGGGGTAGTTTGGTCGCTACGGGCACGGCAAGTGGAGTTATGTGCGACTATTCCACTGGGAAGTCTACACCAATTTCCGATTATCTCAGATCAAGAATCTTGGAGCTAGAATCTAGGGGATAGGCGAAACCAAGGCAAGCAAGTTTACTTCTCAATTTTAGGATCCTCCGACAGCTCCATCTCGCTCTGATTCTTTGGTGTCCCGAGCTCGGATAACAATATGACATTCAATGATGGCAATCAACGCGTCTCTGGTGGATTTAACAGCATCCATCGCAGGAACAGCTTGGTCCACACGGGTCGCAGTCACAACAATTGCAGGGCATATTGTACCGTAAACGAATTATTATTTAGAGGTGTCTGAATTAATAGCTCCACAATTATGGATCTACAACAAAGCCACTTTCGGGACGTCACTCCATCGCCATGTCACTGTAAATACGCATGACCACTATTCCTGCGATGATTAACCCCATTCCGATAACCGCACCCAAATCAGGGCGCTGCCCATATACTATCATCGAGATCACTGCGATCCCGACAATCCCGACTCCCGACCAGATTGAGTATGCAACCCCCACTGGTATCTCATCTAGCGATACTGCCAAGAAGTAGAACGCGGCAGAGTATCCGACTACCACCACAATAGAAGGGAGCAGGTTCGTGAAATTCTCAGTCGATTTCAGCGAGGAGGTTGCAATGATCTCAGAAATTATCGCTGCACCGAGATATGGCCACCTCCCCATGACCATCCCCATCCGTACACGCCTATGATTAATACGCACCCTAGGCCGTGGTTTCTACGGTGGGGGTAGTCATTCTTCAACCATCGTGGCTGTAGGCACAAAGGTGGTAATCTGCCAACTAACAGTAACCGTCTCCTCCTCGTCCTGTTGCGTGGGTATCGGCCCCTCAACCCTCTGCTGGGTGTTTACTTCGACCTCGAGATTCAACTCTCCCATGCCCCAGGTTCTGTTGGACCAAAAGTCCAATGCCTCATCCGCAGTCTCCGACATTACGGTCATATTCGTCCCATCGAATGAAGGGTATATCTGCACGAATAGCAAGATGTCCGTGCACTGATCACTGCTCCCGGATAGAGTATTGCTCTCGTTGTCCCACTGCGCTGCAATCCCCTCAGGCCTCAGATTAACGCTCACGAAATCACATGGATCGGCAAAGTTGTCCGAAGTCTCATCATAGCTTACCACGATATTGAGAAATCCAACATAGGTTTGCTCCGTGATGGTGGATTCATCAATATCAAGATAATACGAGGCAGTTGTGCCATCCGCAATTATCTGGGTCTCCTCCTCGCTCAAGCCGGAACTTTCGAACGAGACGTCCCATATTGGGACATCGTATTTCCCGATTATCTCCTCGGATTTGAAGTAGAAGAAGACAGAGGTCTGGTAGGCGGCCGTCAGCAGGAACGCTACCAGCACAGCGAATATGTAAACCCTGGAGTCTTCATCAGAGAAGACTAGCGCCAAGTAGCTTGTCTCCTCCTCCATTGTATCAACCCAAATTATCTATCAATACGTTCGAGACGTCCATCACGTAGGCCAGGAAAACAGTTACTAGCAGGAATACTGCTAAGGATATGTTGAAGTTCTTGTAGGCATTTTCTGCTATCTCTATTTCAGGAGAGGCCCATTTGCTATCTGAGAGTATTTCGGCAACACTCCTAGGGTTAGTGGCCACGCCGTGGAACGTTTTTTCCTCCCAACCAATTCCCAGAGCGAGGATTATGCCCAAGAATCCGGCCGACAGCACTTCGCTTATTGGAAGGACTAACTGGACCATTTCCAATAGAGCGGCAGTAGCCACCGCGATTATCAGAATAGACTGTAATTTGGCCACCGAGTAATTCCTCGAGTCGGCCAAGTCGTATATCCCGTACTGTAGGAGTATTATCATCGCAATCACGGGCCTTCCTATGGTGTAGTGAGCCTGCCTGGTGAAGATGTTCCACGTGCTGGTCAGGTTATCTTCGGCCGTGAAGAACCAAGCCGAAGTCCCGGCCCCGGAGAGATAGACGAAGTGAGTCACCACCCCAAGCAGTATGTATGAAAGGACAGCGATGCCAACCCCATCCATCTCGCCATTAATGTAGAAAATTCCGAGTGATGTAGCGACTATGCACAGCGCGCCACATATCGATATGGTGAGTGAGAGGAGCCAGAAGTACTCCGAGAAAGAGCCGCTCGCATCCAAATTAAACCTAAGATCCTCGAAGTAGAAGTAATCGGATCTGGTGAAGACTCCGACCCAAATGAACCAGTTGAACCCCGTGTGCAGCATGAGTAGTAGCGCACTTATGTTAGCTATGCGCCCATGTCCCTTGTTGGGCTCGTGGAGATTTTTTATCTTGAAGTGGACGTAGTTGGATGTCCAGACTATTGTCGTTAGGATGTACTCGAGGCCTACCAGCTCCAGCGAGTTCACTCCCACGGAAACGAAAACCATCACCCTGTATAGGACTAGTAGAACGAACACCGAGACACCGATTTTCAGTTGTCTCCTAGTCCTCAGTACCGAGACGGGGAATACTAGCGAAAGGAGGAAGCAAAGTGGCATGAACAGCATGTTGCTAAGCATTGATAGTGAGTAGAAATACTCCCAAGGCGGAACATTTAGTGTCCCCCCTTCGGTGATTTGCAGTACGTAGGCATCGCATGGGTAAGCTACCGATTTCGCTAGAAAAATCCATGCCAGTATGTACCCAGCTGCCTTCTCGTTCCATTTTAGGTGATTTGATCTGTGGACTATGTAGAGTGAAATCGTCCCCAGAAAGAATGAGAGAAGGCCCGCTATGGACAGCAGGTTCTCCTCTGACATGGTCCAACCATGGCCAGTTAAGACATTAATCTTGCCTGAACAGGGAGTAATGTTACTCTATTCGCCATTCATCATCTTGTCAATTTCCTGCGAGAACAGGATCAGTGTCGGGGCCCACAAACCTACGAAAATCCCCAAATCGGTATTTCCGCCATCGTGGGTAGTGTATATGTAAATCGATGCTAATATCGATATCGCACTCGCTGCTAATCCTAAATTTGCTATCTGCCCTTTCATCTCTATCACCTTGTTATGCTAGCATTCCGTTTCGTATTTCAAAATATGTATCATAACTTGGGCATCTGGCCTATTTGGAAAACTAAACACAATCGCTGCTCAGGCCTCCTAGCCTCAGTAGGAACGTGATCCGTCGGAGGTGGTGGCCGACCCGCCATCCTTAGAGTATTGGCTAATGAAATCCCATACTATGTGACTGGATTCGACCAAACCCTGCGTTCCTATGAACCCGCTCCCGATTATTGAGCCGTCATCCACATCGTTGGAGTATGGGTTGTGCTGTGCCGCGTAAATCGTCATGAGCCTTATCGATGTCCCATTCTCGCAATCCTCGAAACCCTGGATCGAGTAGAGGGCATTCAGCTCGAATGTCTCCAACGGGCCAGGGCATCCATTGTAATCCGCCCATTCGTAGATATTCTCTACGGCACCTGTGTCATATGCCTCGGTATTCGTCCACATGTCCTCATTGAAGGGGACGCTGAGCGCGGTGGTCTCGTACAGCACCACCTGGTCCAAGAATCCGTGCACCTCCATGACAGGGATTGGACTGTATTCCTCCACATGTTCAGTAATCAGGTACATCGCCATACATCCGACAGCGGCGAAGATATGGCTCGATTCCATGGCCAACCTTTGAGACATCGCACAACCGTTAGACCAACCCGATGCATAGATCCGACTTGAGTCAATGTTGTGTATGCCCACAGAGATGTTCACTATTTTCTCTATGAAACCGACATCGTCGATGCCTTCCCTGGCCGAGTGGGCACAGCACCAACCGGCGTTCCAAGCCTGATTTTCCTCCAGGTCCCAGACCATGTTCAACCCAAGTACCCCATCTGGGTAGATCACGATCGCGCCCTCCTCATCCGCTATTGTGTCGAAGGAAGAGAGCTTCCTATGAGCGGTCGAGTCGGAGGCGTATCCGTGCATATCGATGATTAGCGGTACTGATTCTGTGGGATCGAGGTCATCGGGAATGTGAGTCTGCCAGCACCTCGAGAGACCTTCGTGGTCTATGCATTTGAAAATTCCATCCTCGATGTATGGATTTGGCCCACTTGTATCAGGCAAATCATCACCATCATGAGAACCATCGTTCGTCGTTAGGCAACCAGAGAGGGCCCCACTGAGGAAAAGCAGGGCGACTATGGTCATTCGACGCATGAATTCGACAGGCATGCTCCCGACAAAAATCCATTGATGTCCGGCTTCGAGACTACTTCCGTGGCTTGGGGCTAAAATCCTAGATCCCCCAGGTCCACCTCACTGTTCATATTCACTCTTACCGGGAAGGCTAGAGTAACCCCCTCCTCCTCAAATCTCCTCAGTATCTCTGTGACGAAGAAGGATTTTGACGGCCTCATCTTTCGTGCGTTGTCGACGTAGTATCGCACCTCCATCACTATTTCTTGGTCTCCGAAGCCCCTCAAGACCACCTCTGGTGGCTTGGGCTTCGAAACAATATCTGGATGGTTTTGAGCGATGTCCTTCACAATCTCCTCGGCCTTTGTGACGTTAGACCAAGTTGCAGTTAGGCCCAATCTTATGCGTACTCTGAGCTCCATGTCCGAGCTGTGGCTGAAATTCGCCACCGCATCTTTGGTTAGCAGCTTGTTCGGAATTGTCAGAAGGACCCCATCAGTGGAACGGACCCTGGTCGTCCTCAGCCCAATGTAGTTCACATCGCCCCACCTTGAGTAAGTCCCTCCAAGACTCTTTGGCAACAATATCCTCTCGCCCTCTCTGAAGGGCCTGTCCACGATGATGAATACTCCCGCAATCACGTTCTCCACCGTATCCTGGGCTGCAAAGGCAACAGCCAGTCCGATGAACCCCAAACCGACCACAAGGCCGGTCACGTTGATTCCGAACTCGTCTGCAGCAGTCAGCAGAACGATCGCCCAAAGAGCGACCCCGGCGCTCCTGAACAGGAAATTTTCGAGGCCTTCATCAAAATCGACCTTATCCAGAACCTTCCTCAGATAGGACTTGACAATGCCTATCAAAGGGATCCCTATTACGAGTATCAATACCCCAGATGCAGGCCCTGATGACAGTGAATCAGAGAGGCAAGAGAAGCTAGGCTCTAGTTCGTTCGGGAAGTCGTCAAGGCATCCACTCACATGTTAGCGCTATTGAAGGCAGCACAATATGTTACCGTTATTGGCCATCAACCTCTGACAATCAATACACCAGCTGTACCTCTGATGCTGCACTCAGCTCGATCACTCCGGGCGGACCGCTCCATTTCATCCACGAACTGAATCCATCGATCAAGACCCCTTCGGCGTTATCCGGGGTTATCCCGATTGCAGCCATGGAGCCAGTCGAGCAGTAGACACAGGATGCTCCGTCTGTTACTATCCTCATCATTTCGAATATCATTCCTTGTGGGAGCTCTCCGCTTCGGTCAATCTTATCCAGATACTCTGACTTTAGCATCTGCACACCATTGGATGCGAAGAACATGCTTACATCATGTCCATCCTTCACAGCTTGCATCGCACAAGCCAATCCTACCACACACTTCCTCAAATCCACCTCTGGGTCAGTAACTATCTTTACGAAGAATTTCTTGCTCATGAATCCTGGCATAGAAGCCAGTACTTGAGTACTTCCGATCTCCCGGGAGGGTTGGGATCCGATCTCCACAACTCGCTCAGTGACTCCGTGAGCTTTCAATACCAGTTCAAGTCCGGCGAACCACATGGATGAGGACTCCGAGAAAGGAGGATGGTGGTCTCCCCCTCCTCCGAACAATCCCACCTCCATACAGGTCGTAAATCCATTCTCGACCGAGAAGAGCCCCCTCCCACCGGTAGTGGGCGTGACATACTCCATCCTTTCCGTGCTCCTTACACTAGCGGGTTTGTTTTTCCTCTGGGTAGTGGCAGATTTCGTCCTCCAGCCTGGATGGTGGGACAACGAGGCGGAGAGTGAGCCGGTGG
>JAZANC010000070.1:0-7868 GCA_036228805.1 Thermoplasmatota archaeon | reverse complement strand
CCATACTCTAATGCAGATTGTTTGATTTGGTTTGGGTACGATTCAAACGGTTGATGAGCCGAAAGCATGTCATTGTATGCCGTTACAATACCGAGGTTCGCGGTTACGCCTCCAAGAATATCGCTCTTATCATTCCCACATGCTGCGGCACCGTGAGCGAGATTACCACAGGACAATTTTTTGCGCTGAGGAGATAGAGTTAGCTGTTGTTGCATATGAGCGAGATATTTTTCCCTAGTCTCAAGAGAACGACGCTTAATCCGCTCAGTGATCTGAATGATTTCAGGATTCATTGTTCTGACCACCATACCTGTGGGGTTACCTTCTCATGGTTGAATAGCATCCTAACGGGATTGCTATATGAGTCATCGCTCTCCATTGACAAACGAAGTACACGCATCTTGTCCTGTCCCTTTCCGAGCAAATGAATGTGTGATACAGCAGAAAGGGAATTCCATGTGAGGGTCATCCTCTGTTCTGATTGACTTGGCGGGGAAACGTTCTGTTGCAGAGCAGTTGTGGTGAACAGTCCGTCAATTCCGTCTTTACCTAAATCAGGGAACCAAGAAGCCGTATGGCCGTCAAGTCCCCAACCAAGTATGGCAATATCTGGTTTGCATATAGGTTCTTTTCGGATGTCAGACCACTTCAAATCAATTCCTTCAAACGCCTTCTTCGCCATGGTTAAATTGCAGCGTTCACTTCCAAGAGGAACAAGTCTATCGTCTCCCATAAAGAACGTACATTCATTCCAACGAACATCCATAGATGCCAACTTTTGGTACACCGGACTTGGAGTTGTACCGCCTGCTAAGGCGACAACTGGAGATTTGCCTTGATTGATCAAATCATTTAATTGACGTGACAACTCATTCGCCATAGATTTTGCTAACTCATCAAAGCGGGCAAATAGGTTCAATCATTTCCCCCCTGCCCATATCCCCAGAAGCTGCTTCCATGTTTTGCGATGAGAAGATCTGACTATTCTGGGCCCCAGGTTCCAGCAGGGTAGGAAAACATCGGCATGCTGCCGTCCCGCCACGCATCAAGCACGCCATCGCACCATTTCCAGGCCAATTCTACCTCTTTTCGATCCATAAACAGGGTTGAATTTCCTTCGATAACATCGAGTAATAAACGTTCATACGCATCAGGCAGCCTTCTATCAATGCTATCAGCAAAAAATAAGTCAAGGGGCAATTGTTTGAGCTCGAGAGATTTGAGCCCAGGCTCTTTAATTTGCATCAACAATTGAATGGATTCATCGGGTTGTAATTGTATAACGATTCGATTGGCTCTTCGGCTTTTTTTTGCTACATTCAATGTCCAATGCGGAACTTCTTTGAATTGAATGACGACTTCAGAAAGCCTTCTCTCCATGCATTTTCCTGTTCGGACATAAAATGGAACTCCAGCCCAACGCCAGTTTTCGATTTGTATTTTCATAGCAACAAAGGTTTCCGTTGTGGAATTCTTAGCAACCCCCGTCTCCTCTGTGTACCCTCTGGGTTTCTCGCTACTTGCAGTATATTGAGCTCTGACAGTATCCCTCCTCGCTTTTGCACCCTTGAGAGGTTTAAGACTCTGCAAGATTTGGATTTTTTCAGCGAGAATAGATTCTGGTCTATCATCAGCAGGTGGCTCCATAGCGACCAAACAGAGCAATTGGAGCATATGGTTCTGAATGATATCGCGTAACGCCCCATAACGGTCATAGTAATTCGCTCGACCTTCTACACCCACAGTTTCAGCCACTGTAATCTGAACATGATCGATGTAATTTCTGTTCCACAAGGGCTCAATCACTGCATTTGCAAATCTCAAAACCATGAGATTCTGAACGGATTCTTTTCCAAGATAGTGGTCAATACGGTATATTTTCGATGGTTCAATGTGTTTTTCTATTAAATCACTAAGGGTTACACTGGATTGGTAACTGTCACCCAAAGGCTTCTCCAATACGATTCTCGTATGCTCGTCAACAAGTCCATTTTTCGCAATTCCTTCTGCTATAGTTGGAAACAAATCAGGCGCTGTTGAGAAATAAAATACCGTTGTTTTTGCATTGGGTAGTAAATCACGTAATTTTGCATAATCCTGATGATTCATGGCATCAAATTGATGGTAGTTTAATCGTTTAAAAAAGTCGTTTTCACGGACCAAGTCCTCATTCTGTTCACACACGACATCACAAAACTCTGTATCGGAGAATGACTTTCTTCCTAAGGCATGGATTGTTCCATCACCCAAATGACCTTCGAGATCGCAAGTATAGAGGGAGGGAATCAATTTCCTCAGCGATAAATCACCGGAACCTCCAATGATGATTAACCGAAATTTATCCATGAATGTATGGCGACTATGGGTATATCTTCTACTTTTGGCAGTACAACAAATCGAGAGTTTACTTCATACGACATTTCATCAAAGACGCTCAATTATACTTCTAAAAAGATCAGATTCAGATCCACTAGTACGAGCCTCCAGCCTCTTCAAGATTAATTCGGGGGTAGACCTCGCTGAAACTCCGATGCGAGGCACACGATCGACTATTAATTCCATCTGCTCATCCAAACCTCTGGCTTCAATGCCATCGATTCTCGCCTCTGCAATCATTTTCTTACATATCGAGACGCCTATATGTGTCACCATGACAACCGATATTGATGGATTTGAAGCGGCGGCATCCAGCAATCCAGCCAGAATTCCAGAGGCTGCTTCTGGTTCAGTAATAGCCTCAAGTTCATCTGCTAATATGAATTTCTTTTTGTTAGAACTGACAATCTTTGAGAGACCTATCAAGGTCCTTTCTAAAGCACCTGCACTTTGAGTTCCAGTAACTTTTGACAATAGATGAATTTCATTAGCTAGGGAAACCACTGCTTGATCTGCTGGAACAGGTAACCCGGCATGCGAAAGAAGAAGAATCGAAGACACACCTTCAATCAACGAGGTCTTACCGCCTGAGTTCGCTCCTGTTAACAGTACAATGGAACCTTTTGGGCATGGTTCTGGAAGAGTCCCAAATCCGTACCTCACGGGAATAGGATCAACTCCAAGAAGAGGATTTCTAAATCCTGAGAAGTAGCAACTGGGTTCTACATCAGACTCAATTTCTGGAAGAATACATTTCCGAAATCTCGCCCATTTTGCAATTCCAATCCACATATCGATATCAATAATCCGAGAAATAGCATCCTGAGCCCTTCCAATGATGGAAGAGGCTGTATCGGCACGAGTCATGGCACCTTCAATTTCGAATTCCGAAATCATGCGATCCAAATCTCGTTCGATCGCCTCAATCACTTCTTTCTTGAAAGAACATGGATATTCGCTCTCAAAGCAGTCCATTGGAATTGAGATGTCGCTCACTTCCAGATATTCAGAGAGCCTCCCTCTTCCGTATTCTAATGACTCAGATATTGAATCCGATACTACATCTCTAAGTCTGTGCTGAAGTCTGTTGGCATCTGAATAGTAGGCTAACATTTCCGATCCATCTAGAGAAAGACTAGCCTGAGAAGTGGAACCTACTATCGAGTCATTCACCGAACCCTCAATCGCTTTAATTTCACTCCATAGTCCATCTCTGAGATTTTCAATATCCGCCCCACTATTTTCAGTTTTTAGAAGCCAACTAAGATTATCAAGACCGTCTATTGCATCTCTTATCCTTTCACTAAATGGGTCTAATCCAAGAGGAATACTACTCAAGTATACGAGTGATTCTAGGCTACTCCTGTTGTTCTCAATCCATTGGAGTGATATCTCGGGAATCATCGATCGAACATCATCCCCTATATTGCAAAAAACCCAACCAGCAGGCAACTGATCAGGCGCATATGGGCCAATCCATGTCACTCGGGGAAGTCCCTGGTAGTCTTTCCAAGTCTCATTTACACCACGAACTACTACTCTGGCAAATTTTTCTGTATTCTTAATCTCCTGTGCCGATGCAGAATCCGGAACAACAATTACCCTGTCAATCTTGCCAACATAACTCTTCAAACTCCTAATTTGCTTTGATCCTTTATCCCATTCAATCACAGAAGATGGAGCCGCTGCAACAAAGGACATTGCTTCAGAAACCATCTTTCTACGAAACTCAATTTCGCTAATTGATTGGATACCCACTGGTTGTAGGACGCCAAGTCTCTTTTTCCCAGGCGCTGAAGAAACATGCTTCTCAATGTCACTGATGAGTCGATCGTACAGTTTCTGCGCGTCGTTTGTTTGGGCGATACTTTTGCCGTTACCCCCAAATTCATTGATTATACGAATCGCACGATTTGTGGAAAGACCGTCAATCTTTGCTAGTGACGCCACATCCTTGTTCCTGATGACACGGAGAACCTCTTCCTCATCGCCAAGTTCGCTGATAAGCTTCCGAGATAGTGATTCACCAACCCCTGGTATCGTGATTAATGCGTTCATCAAGACGATCGAAAAAGTAGGGTTCTTGATGACATCGGTGAAATAAAACACCAATCAACCTCGATGTAGGTCGTTCACATGAACGGGAACTGCTTACTTGATGCCGCCTTTCTCATATCTTCGCGTCCACTTAAGACGTCGAGGATTACGATTTAGATTTACATGATTCTTTCTCGCCTTCGAGTCTTTGAACCAAAGTACGGTGCCATCTCTCCGAACAAACATAATCCCTGTACCAGGTTCTATTTCTTCTCTGGTGAAACTGCAGATTCTCGTTTCGGGCATTGACAACACTTCCTTATCTCGCACCGAGTTTACGGGCTTCTCTGCCAGTATCCTTCAACATCAGGATATCACCTATTCTAACAGGTCCGACGACATTTCTGGTTATAATTCGGCCAATATCTCTGGGATTAGGAGCATCGTTGACTCGCACTTTAACCTGGGTCGCCTCGCCAGTCATGCCTGTACGGCCGACAACTTCAACCACTTCGGCAGGCCAGGATTCTTGTGACATCCCTCAACCACCTCAAGCAGAGAGGGTCTCATAGTGGCCCTTAACTTCGTTAAATCGGTCTTCACCGTCTTTCTTCACATCAACAACAGCTACTGCAGCAGTCTTTGTCCCATCAGACATTCCAGCTGCTTCAGCCAGGTATGTTTGATCTGGAACGTACATGAAAGGAATCGATTTTTCTTTGCATATCATGGGTATGTGGGCCAGTAGTTCGCTCGGATTCACATCCTCAGCCATGACGACCATCATAGCAGTCCCCCTCTCAGCAGCCTTAGTGACTTCATTTGCACCCTTCTTCAGACTCCCCCTCCCATCTTTTCCGAGGGCTTTGACCATCTCGTAAACAATCTCATGGACATCTTGTGGGGTTTCAAAGGCAACGTGTACACTCATTGGAATCATCCTCGTGCTGTGGCCTGCCGCTGAACGCGGCCTGTATAAACACACCGCAGGACACTACCTGCCATCACAGCGTGCTCAACAGCTTCTTGACGCCTCGAGCTAGCGCCGGCGCACCGGAAACGACGGCACGTGGATTAGATAGCGAATCCGTACTGTATACGCCATCAACGTGCTTAACGAGCCTAGTGAGAGCCCCCGAAGTGAATAGTCCATGAGTACAAGCTGCATGTACTTCGATTGCACCTTGTCGGCGTAAGGCGTCACTTGCCCTGCAAATCGTGCCCCCTGTGCTAATCATGTCATCAACAATCGCCACAACCTTTCCAGACACATCAAGATCCTTCGGAGTATGCTCTATCGTATGTGCATCAATCCTCTTCTTCTCGAGGTAGCTGTATGGGACTCCTATGATTTCAGCGACTTCCCTTGCTCTGTCAATAGCTCCTTTGTCAGGAGATAGAATAAAGTCTGGAGATACATCTCTCGAGAGCAATTCAGAAAGTTCGGGTACAGCGGTAACGAATTGAATGGGGTGTTTATGAGATTCCAAAACCTTAGACTCATGGATGTCTAGTATTACAATTCCGTCGCAGGCTGTTGCTAGGTGATCAGCAATGACTCCTGCAGCGATTACTTCACCTGCTGAGAATCGCTTATCTTGTCGTGCATAGCCATAGTATGGCACCGCAAGTAAGATCCTCCTCCCCGAGTCATCTAGATTCTGTTCACCCTCCCCCTTCAAGTTAGACAAATCACCCTTCTGGATGTCTGCAACGCCTGCCAGCATCATCATGGTCTGGACAATTCCATTATCTGGGAAGGTGGATGAGACTACTATCACCGGCTCAGATCGCATTAAATTGAAACCATTGACAGGGGTACGGAGATACCCTTCACCATCTGGAAAACGGCGAGTTTCAGTAGAGATGTACTCCATGTTCAACTCATTAGCAAGACCCATTGCGACCTCAGTGTAGGCCGGGCCACTAACCACTGGCATCTGGTCTTCCGAGTCCAGCACTACTCATGACCTTGCCGGGTCGTGAGCATCCTTGTACCTTTCAAATGGGCATGTTAAAATCAGTAGCGCCTGACCGGAGGCCGCTCAGGGCGTGTAGCTTAGCTTGGCTGGAGCACCCGGCTGATAACCGGGAGGCCGCAGGTTCAAATCCTGCCATGCCCACCATATTTACTCGTTGAGTTGTAAATAACTCGGGAGGGAGAGGAGCCTATTGAGCGGGCATCTTAGGATTATTTCATCGAGATAAGCAGTAGTTCTGGCCAGTTGAGTTACCGGGATTATAATTTGGTCAGGGAGACCCATCCTTCGTTGAAGAACGCCGTGAACGTCTACCACAACCCCTCGATAGGTCCTCTTTACCTTGATAAGATCAACCACATTTCCTATATCGACTCCATCGTTATCCATAACTGCACGATCCATTAACTCATCAGGCGCCCAAAGCTGCTCATCGATTCTAACTGTGTTACGCCATCTCCTCTGAAGTTCACGCATTGATTTCGATAGCTTGACTGAACCATCAGGTCTTATGCTGTGTACCAATTCTTTGTGTAAAGGCGCATGATCCGCGGGCTTCCTCATGTATTCTTCTGCAACGCCGTCCAATACCTGAATCCGCATTGATCTGACAAACTCATCTCTAGGATGAAACCGCTCTCCAACGATAACCCCTACCAGGGTGTCTCCAACATACACTTCTTTCTGCAATAACTCTTGAATTTCTAATTTCTCACTCATTCGATTACCCCCGACCTGCACCCCACTTGCCCTCGATCTACACGAGTCGAGCAGCAAGTCGGCATATAATTCAATCGAATAATAATTTAATTTTTCAATTGAAAATTTGTTATATGATTTAAAATATCAATTGAATTATTGAATCAATTTTAATTTTTAATAGTGATTATCAGCCCGCTAAACATTACCCTTAGGATCTGAAGCAAACAGCGAATATTCATTTGATGGCATACTCTCGCTTTGCTTGATGGATAGCCGAATTGAATTGCTTAGATCTTCTTCCGGGCCGGCATTTACTTATGGCCTCAGTAGTGAATCCATTGAGTCGTTTCTCAGTAGCGATCCTAATCTCGATTTAGCAATAGATGAGGCTATGGTCGCCCGAGGCCAGATGGATTCTTCCATTGAACAACTCCTCCTAAGTCTTGATGAAGCAGACTTTGCGAAGGAGCTTCAGAAGTACTACGTGAATTTCTACGAGCCATCAACTGTAAATCCGTACGTACCCCTTGCAGCTAAGGGCCCCTGGATCGTAACAACTCATGGCGCTGTAATACATGATAATGGGGGATATGGCATGCTCGGAATGGGGCACTCCCCATCCCAGGTAATGTCGGCAATGTCCGAGTCACATGTGATGGCTAACGTCATGACTCCCTCCCTGACTCATATGAGATTCGCTGAGGCCATAAGGGCCGAGGTGGGGCACAGTCGAGGAAACTGTCCATTTGATAGATTCATATGCATGAACAGTGG
>JAZANC010000069.1:0-4326 GCA_036228805.1 Thermoplasmatota archaeon | reverse complement strand
GCGCCCCAGAGTCATGGTACTGGGATACAGCAAAGGGTTACGTGCCTCTCGTCGAAAGGCTATCATCCATCGAAGCATCCGATTACAGAGTAATCACCCGCAGTGATAGCCCCTATGGCGCGATCGGCGCATCAGCAGCCGTCGCATGGCCAGCTTCTGAATTTACATGGGAACTAGTTGCTTGGAGAGACCCTGGTCGAATAGGTACGCCCCGGACCGTCGATTCAGAACTCATTGGATCCATATCTGTCAAATATCCTGGCACGTTTGCCAACAGGGACCCTACCACTGGGAGGTGCTTGATAGCCCCAAGAACTCCTTGCCCGGTTCTCTATGGCATCAGGGGCCTCAGTATGTCTTCCGTGTTAGATGCGCATAACGATCTGCAAGATTCGGATTTAATCGAGGCGAGTATAGAATACGGAATCCATAGAACAAATCAATGCAGTGATGACCATATCGATGACATATTCGTCGGGACAGTAACCAGTGAGCCTGCTATCGGCACAGGCGGACATGTTTCTCTGACAGTTATGTCACATGGGAAAACCGAAACTCTGCTGGCGTTCAAGGAAGGAGGGCCTGTGAATGCAGAGATTCGTTCAATGCAGGTCGGCGATATCATACGATGGGTGGGTCTTCGCTCTCCTGATGATTCAATACACCTCGAGAGGGTGTGCTTGATCGACCCAGTGCCGATTATCCAAAACCGACCAAAATGCTGCGGTTCTGCAATGAAAAGCGAGGGTAGGAGATCCGTGCTTCGCTGCTCTAAATGCAAGAGGAAAAGGAAGAGAATATGGGTATCTCGCCCCCCCCGGAAGATAGGGATGTGGGCTGAGCCGCCTCCTAGTCACAGGAGACACATAGCGAAACCACTTTCCGAGGGGCCGCCAGATGCCGCCGTTCAGAATGCGCTCTGAAATGTCCTGGGGACCAAAGTGATTATTCGGGTCATGCCTACCTTCGGGGCATGGTCACGATTCTAGGTGAAGGTGCAGCAGCAGACATTGCCTTGGTCGTCCTCAGCATGGTTACGATATTCCTTGTCTACAGAATACTTTCCGGGAGGCCAAAATTTGTTGATGGCGCCGATGAGAGAATACCTGAACATCTGAGATCCAAGGAACTCACAGAGCCATCAGAGGAAGCCCTCGAAGACCTAGATCGTCTGATGGGCGAGAATGCCCTTCCGGATGATGAAGAGTGAGTTGATTAACAGGCCTGTAAATTGAAACTTCTACATTGACAGAGAATACAACGGCTCCATCAAAGAATAAGTATGATCACTCTACCGCTTTCAATGCGGCTCGCGCCTCACGCTTCTTCCTGTTCTGACGCTTCTTGTACCACGGGTAAATTGGCCACTTGGCGAGTCCTGTCCACATGACTATGAAAATCAAGGTCATTGATACCCACTTGTCAACAGATGCATCCCATACTGTGTCTATCAGCCCATAATGGAAGTACGCGATCCTGGAATGATATACAACCAATACCAGCCCAAATGCTAAATGGATATATCTCCACATATTATTCCAATTCATATACCATGAACGTCACCTCTAGATTTTATTTTTTTCGTATTTATAGTACAACTTAGTTGGAGTTATAATGGTCGCTTCTTCCGACCATGTATGAGTTTAGCACCTGAAGGCTATGATTTTGGAGAAGAAGAGAATTATACATTCGCAATGAACGTGACTTGCGCTAATGAAGAAGCACGGAAAATGTTCGTCGAAGCCTTCGGCCATATGCTGAATTACAACCACGAGCAAGCAATTGCCTGTTTCTCAGCATGCACTGAGTTAGACCCGAAATGCGCCATGGCTTGGTGGGGCATTTCTTATTGCGTATCCTCAAATTATAACTGGGCCCCAGGCCTAGGTTCGGGGCATGATTCCATTCAGCAGGCCCTTTCCGTCATGGATGACTGTACCGAGATGGAACAAGATTTGATTCGCGCACTGTCCACTCGGCACTCGGCTGAGGCCCGTGATGCAGCAGACCCGTCTGTACTGAATATGGGCAATGACCCTGAATTGAACGTCGCTTTTGCGGAAGCCATGGCGCCGTTGTATGAGAAGTACGAAGGCAACTTGGATGTGACCGCAATCTATGTCGAGGCTCTCATGAATCTGAAGGCTTGGCAATTATGGGACAAGAATACTGCTACAGGGGAAATCACCCCTGCCGATGACAACACACTATTGCTTGTTAAGATCATGGAAGAAGCATTCGAGAGCAGCGATGAGGCGAAAAGACACCCTGCTTTGTGCCACCTGTATTGCCACGCATTGGAACTATCGCCATTCCCCGAGAAGGCGCTCCCAGCCGCGGACGTTCTTCGTACTCGTATGCCAGGACTCGGCCACTTGGTTCACATGCCATCACATATTGACGCGTGGGTCGGTCAGTGGAAAGAGGCAATAGAGTGCAACATCGCTGCCGTCGATGCCGATGATCGATATGTCGATATCACAGGTAATGAATCACAGTTCTACAAGTTCTATCGCATGCACAACCATCACTTCATCGTATGGTGTGCGATGTTCGATGGCCAATACGAGACCGCGTTGAAGTATGCTAGGAAAGCTGTTGACACCCTCCCTGCGGGCGATGAGAACAGTGGTGTGCAATTCATGCTCGCTGGCATCATCCCAATGGGTGCGATTTTCTTAGAATCTTATGTCACCATGCCATGGCACGTGATGGTTAGATTCGGCAAATGGGACGATATAATCGCTGAACCCATGTACACTGACAAGGACATCTTCCCAGCCACAATCGCCACGCAACATTACGCTCGTGGCGTGGCCTATGCCTCTAAGGGCATGGTTAGGGAAGCAGAGGCTGAGCAGGCTCTATTCAAGCAGGCCCTTCAGAATCCAGCGCTCGCGGGTCGTATGATGCATAATAATTTCATGTACCAGGATCCTGATGAAGGCCCCTCGATACTCAATGTAAATGATGCTATTCTCGAAGCAGAGATTGAATATCGAAGACAGTACATCTCTAAGGAGAACGGTTCGGCGTACGATTTCAGCGCTGCATTCGAAGAGCTACGTCGCGGAGTAAACCTATCACTCAATCTGGCTTACAATGAACCTTGGGGGCAAATGCAGCCTGTCCGCCATATCCTCGGAGCACTTCTTCTCGAACAAGGCGAGATAGAGGAAGCCGAAGAAGTGTATCGTGCTGACATCGAACTATGGAAGGACAATATGTGGGGATTACTTGGCCTCAAGCTCTGCTTAGAGGCCAGAGGTGACGAGAGCGGTGAACTCGAGAAGGTTACCAAGCTGTTTGAGGAAAGGAGTGTCAGGGCGGATATCAAACCGGCAAAGACTTGCTTCTGTGCGCAGGAAAGCATCGACAACTCCTGCTGCTAGGACTTGCCTTCCCAATCCGGTGCCTATTGGCGCCGAATCCCTCAACTGAGCAGGTGATTACCTCACTTCACGTATGGTTCGGATTAGTAATGCCAGCATAATGAAAACTAAGATTATTAGTCCATTCTGAAGAGCTCTTGAACTCAGTAGATCACTTCCCTCAACGTCTCCAACCCCCTCTCCGGAAACCAATTCATCAGACTCTTCCTCAATAGTCAGATTCTCATTCACCACGCCCCCATAACCGATAATGGTAATCGAGAAGGCTGGTATCGAGAGGGTGCCCTCAGTCAATTCTGCATGGCCGAGAAGCACCTCATCATAATCCACATCGAGGTTCGCCGAACCCCCTCGATTCAGTACAACAAGCAATTCCTGGCTTTCTGATATCATTTCATAGGCAAGAATATTCGCATCTGCATAGTATGTCGAATAGACACCCCTTCGCAAGGCCTCGTTCTCGAGTCTGAATTGGCCAAGTAGTGCTGTGAAGTCATGCAGCTCTTGTTGTTCTGAAGTCAGGTTGAAATTAAGCATCCTTCGATTATCTGGATCAGCACCCCCATGCATCCCGAACTCATCTCCCATGTAGATGATTGGCGCCCCTGGAGTCGTCAGCAACCAGCCTAGTGATTGTTCAAGTCGGGCGTATGCCCAGTCCGGCGGGACCCCAGGCGTCTCTTGATCCGACCACTGATTCCATTGAGTACCATCATTCTCGATTCTGGATATTATTCTCGGTGTATCATGAGAACCGATATACGGAGTCATCACCGCCCCCTGAACGTATTGGTCCTGACTTCTGTTCGTCCAGTAATCTAAGTGCCGGTAATCCATATCCTGTCTGGAAAAGACGTTATCAACTACGGCGTGATATAGTACGAAATCCGCCTGACCATCCAATCCATCTTCAGATATGTATTGGTTGATTGTA
>JAZANC010000068.1:0-2889 GCA_036228805.1 Thermoplasmatota archaeon | reverse complement strand
AACACGCTCATGATGCCTGGCTCGAAGGCCCCTCACTTCAACTACGTCGGAGATTCGATTCTAGGTTCCAATTCGAATTTGGGTGCTGGTGCCAAAATTTCCAACGTGAGGCTGAACAGGGGCAACGTGCCCGTACGGTTCTCCGATGGCTCGACAATAGATACAGGCATGCGCAAGGTAGGGGCCATGATAGGGGACTCAAGCGAGCTAGGCTGCAACGTGGTGACGAATCCCGGAGCGATCATACCCCCCTCAAGCGCCATACCCCCGAATTCTACCGTTACGGGCTATTGGAGCCCGGCGAGTTGATCTTCGATGGGAATCTTCGGAACAGACGGCATACGCGGCATCGGGCACCTTGATTCTGTCGATGATCCTCTCCTATCATTCGATTCAGAGAGTCTGTTCACCAAGGAACTATGCGGCGAGATTGTGTTCTCTGCATCGAAATTAGCGGATTCCGGGGCAGTCGTAATCGGATGGGATAGACGGCCCAGCAATCTCGAGTTGGCTGAATCCGCAATTGATTCTCTCAGAAAAACTGGTAGGAAAATCATGGTATTAGAGGAGACGACTACTCCGGCTCTTCAGTATGCAATGCTCGCTCAAGAGGCTAAGCTGGGCATCATGATCACGGCAAGTCACAATCCTTCAGAGGACACGGGCGTGAAGATTCTATTCGAAAACGGGAGGAAGCCCACTGTCGAGGAGGAGTCTGCAATTGAAAATGGCCTATTTTGTGGAGCCAGAGACAGAGATACTTTGTCAGAGATTGAGTACCTATCCAACAACCTATACATCCAACGGATCAGAGGCATGTTGATCGATTTTGGAAGGAGGGGGATGATTCCTGACCAGGGTTTTCTGGTGGACGGGTCAGGCGGGTGGATATCCACCTGGCTTGCTGACATGATTTCTGAGATTGGTTTCCCATGCAGAGAGACGAGTGACAGGGGTGCTGCCATCAATCTGAATTGCGGGGCAGGCTCTCTGTCCGAAGGAGACGTCATAGGGTGGGACGAGTGCAGGGAATCCGATCATTCCCTCCTACGCATGTTGAGGCCCTCGCCAAGAGGGAGTGTGCTCGGATTCTGCTTCGATGGCGACGGAGACAGGTGCTTCCTGATATCCTCGAATGGCAATGGCGCCCTCGTAATTGGGGGAGATGGCTTCATGCGGCTTTTTTCACAGGGTTACGCGGATGAGAAGTATTTCTCAGCTGCATTGACCATCGAATCTGCACTAGACGTTTCAGAGAACCTCAGGAGCCTCGGTAACGGTCGCGTGACTGAAACAGGCGTCGGCGACAGATGGCTGCAGCATGCTCTGATGAACGACTTGGAGACGGACAATATCGTCGGCGCTGAGCCTTCCGGCCACGTCATACTGAAACATGAGATAGGATCGAAAACGGGGCTCTGGGGCGATGGGGTCAAGACGATGCTGGAGTTCCTCAGGCTCATTGACTCACATGGCCAAAATTGGTCTGAAATAGCTTCATCTTCCACGTCACTGAATTTGACATACTCGATATATCCGTCGAATAGAGCACTCTGGGACCCTGATGGCGAGTCCGGGAAGTTGGTTCTCGATGCGATCGTCCGGAGTTTGAATACGGATGCAAAAGGTGTCAGAAGAGTGGATTTGGAAGGTGAGAGCGGTCTTCTACTGCTAAGACACAGTGACGAAGCAGAGTGGTCTTTCGCTATCCGGAACTCGGGTACTGAATCGAAAACCAGAGTTACATTACGAACCACTGGTGGCACTCGCGACGAGTCTGGCCGGGTTATGGCAGCCATGATCGAAGTTCTTGAACCGATACTGAAGTCCGATTCTACGTCCTGATGACTCGGATGAATATCCTGAAGCCATCTACGAAAGAGCGAAGTTTGCTCGTGCCGCCGACCCTGCATCTCCATTCGATGGGTATCTGGACTAGTGGGATTCCCTCTGACCTGACTCTACCGTGCAATTCTGCTTCCAAGTCGAATCCCTGTGCTGTAGGGGCTATTTTTGTTATGGCTTCTTTAGTGAAACCCCATAACCCAGAGCATAGATCGTGTATCTTTCTCCTGTTCCTTATGCTCGCGGACATTGCCAACGCATGATTGCCCATATGGTGTAGGAGGCTCATACCCTCTACCCTGGTGAATACGCCCCTTAGACGCACGCCTGTGACTGCCTCTGCGCCTGATTCCAAAGCCTCGATCACATTTTCAACATCTTTCCACTGGTATGAGCCGTCGGCATCCATCATAACAAGAAGCTCCGTAGGATTCTCCGACCACTTCGATATTGCGGCCTTTATGGCGTCCCCCTTGCCGTGTCTTTCACTTTGATCGATTACAAAATCTGCTAGAGTCTCGGAGACTTCTCTCGACATATCCGATGAACGTCCATCGACGACTATGATGAATGAGATATCTTTTCGCTCTGCCAAGGGGGACGCCTTGAATTCGCTCACAAGGAGTCGAAGACCCTCCTCTTCGTCCTTGACAGGCATAATCACGGTGACGCCGGCCACAGCCTTTCCATGTTCAGAGGGCTCTTGATGGTCACCTTCAACTTACGAGTTCATTGAATAGGTATACTCCTGCCCGAACCCATGGGCCATGTGAATGAAGCGGTCATCTTGGCCGGCGGCAGAGGCACTCGTATGCTGCCCGCCACCCTATTCTCTCCCAAGGAGTTCCTCCCTCTATTCGATGTGCCCATCATCAAGCATCTTTTCGAGGAGTGCATAATTGCAGGCATCAGCAAAGTCCACCTTGTGCTTTCCCCGCGTAAAAAAGCTATTTTTGATGCTATAATCAGCCATGGGAACGAACCTTACGATCAAAGTGTGAGGAAGGATCTCGACCGCTCAGAATTACGGCTTGTTCCTGATGG
>JAZANC010000067.1:0-3979 GCA_036228805.1 Thermoplasmatota archaeon | reverse complement strand
CGATCTTCTGAGTCGGTTTGCTCCCTTGTGATGTCGGATAGCATTTCAAATGCGCCGGATTGTATCTGTGCTCTCACTGCTGTGTTGTCTACTGCGCCGTAGAATGCGGAAACCCGTATCTTTCCAGCAGGTACTGTGGCTGTGAATCGACCCTCGTCATCGGCGACTTCAGAAACGATAGGCACCCAGTACGTTCGAGGATCGGAGTCTTCGATTACTCCATCGACTTCCTGTTCCTCTGCACTGAATGCATCCCTCTCTACGAGTATCCTTGCATTCGGGACGGGCTCACCTGATTCGAGTACGACCTGCCCTTCAAGGGTAGCTCCGCTGTAGTATTTGACGATCTTTACATTCGAGTTTGCACTGCCTATGGCGCTGTAATACTGGCTTGGATCTACGCGAGGATCGCTCCAGTCATAGATATCAGGCACCCCATTGTCGTCTTCGTCAGGGTAGTCTGATCCGTCATCATGATAGTTAGCGATGACGAAATGATTCATCATGGCCCCTGGAAGCGCGTATGAGTTGCTGAGAGGGGTGCCGGGAGTGCCTGGTCTTGCCCAAGTTGGCCCTGGTTGTCCAGAAGTTCCTGAATCTAATCCGAGAGTGGATGTTCCGTATCCAACGTATATGCGTGCAAGGAATGTGTCGAAGAAAGCTGGTTGCTGAATGTAGTCGATGTCTTCCAGTGAAATTATCTGATTAGGATCCGTAATAGCTCCTGACTGCTGTCTGACGATATCGTCCAGGTATTCCTGCTCATACTCGCCGGAGGTTCTGGGGATGATCGGCCCGTCGCCCCTCTTCGTCAAGTAGCTGCTGGAAATGTAATCTTCAGGGTCAAGTCCAGCGAGGGTGGTGGGTGCATAGAATATGCCCGTCGTCTGTCCGCCGTGATAGGAGTAGTCCTCGTAGAAGAGTCCTCCCAGCGGGTAGAGTCTGTCATCGATTGCGAAGTATCGGACTTCTGTATTCCTCTCTACCGTCTCACCGATACGGCCTTGGAAAGTTTGCACCTCCCAGCCAATTGAGGAAAGTTCTCCTAGAAGGTCAACGATTTGATCTAAATCGAGGACATGCGTGATGAATGCCCTGCCGACAGCCAATCTTGCATTTGTTCGATGAATTCCTGTAGATAGATCGTCGAAATCCTCAACCAGGTCGGGCGTGTATTTGTGATCCCCTATGAGATAGTGGGATGGATTGCTCGAGAATGGCGAGGAAGAGCCCCTCGTGTCATTAAAGAGAGCCATGGCGTCTTCTGCATTGTCTAATCTCTCGCCAACGATTTCACCTTGGTCGGTGACGAACCAACCGAACTTTGATGGCAGTCCGGATTCAGCCAGATAGGCCCCCCGTAAGAGTTGTACCTCCCCGTCAGAATGTATGATTGCGAGTGATCGCTTCTCTACGTCTTCTGAAGTCATGCTGTGGATTCTTTCGAGTTCCCTGATCTGATTCTCTTCGAAGTACGAATCGAGTACCTCCTGATTGGATTCATCAGAGACCCCCCCTATCCTTAACGAGTTCATGATCATTAATGCGAGGACGTCTTCCTGCGAATGGCTCAGCAGCGTATTGCCTGTTACAGGGATGCCTGACTGGAAGTTGTCGGCAACAGTGGGGTGCTGACCGTGAGATAGTGCCTGGAAACCGTAGTCCCACCATGAAAGGAACGCTGGACGCTCGGTGAAATCGGTTTCTGTATCCTGATTAGCAAGCCAATCATATGCCATATTCCATCCGCCGCCATTGAATCCGGGGCCGAACGTTCCAAGGTACCAACAGCCAGTAGTACATCTTTGGTCCGGGGAATACTGGTTGGAGTTGAGTACTGAAAATCCAAGAACCTCGTATCGAAGTACATCCGGCATAATCCCTTGGATGGTCTCATCCACATCGCCTGAAGCAGAATCGCCCCTGGGTATTCCGGAATCTATGCCATATGTTGCATGCTGAGAGAACACGATGAGTAGGATCATCATTACTGCCGGGACTCCGGGTCTTGACCTGCTTGCCGAGAAAGTACTGTTGAATCGTGCTCTTGGTGAGCCAATGCCACTCTTCTTCCAGTGTCTCGTAAACTCCCCCGGATTTGCTGAGATCCAGAGAGATGTCAATCCAACTGCGCCTACTACTGCCATGGGCGGACCTGCATTGAATATGAATCGACCAGCAGTCCAAGACATGTATGATGCAATTACGATCCACGCCCCCAGTAAAAACGAGGCATTGTTCTCTTTCCTGCCTCCCCTCCACATCAGTATGAGCCCGTAGCCTATTGCTGCGATGGCCACTATCGGGCCGAATGAAGCGAATAGGATCCCTCTATCCGGTGCTTGGGCTTCTCCGATCGTCGAGAACACCTTGTTCTTGGAGAAATAGAACCCGCCGGTGAAGAGAATGTCCCAGCCAGCATAGAGATCAACGGCCTGCAGCGTGTAAAGGATAGCTAGAACGGCCCCAGACAGGGTTGCAGTCATTGTGAATACAAGCAACCATGGCTTGTCCCTGGCAGCTGAGATGACGTAACCCAAGCCTAGTGTGAATCCAAGCATGTAGATCAGAGGTGCCATACCGCTAGGATCGGATAAGAGATTCATCCCGGGCCATATGTAGAATGGAAGAGGGATAAGCATGGATGTGATTAGCATCTGATTCATTGCAGAGGTGATTGGGAGGGTGTCCCTACCTCTGAACAGATTTAGGATTGCCACGCCAGAGAAGGCTAGGAATATGATGCCAGGAGCGTAAACGAATCCTTTCCATGCAAGACCGGCCGTTGCGAATGAGACGCCGGCGAGAGTTGCGGACAACATCACCGTTCTTTGATTGGCCCACATCGAGCGAATTCCTGCAATGAGGTAAGCGGGATTCCACGAAGTCCTTGCAAAAAGCCTGTTTTGCTTGATGTCGATCATTGCCCGGACCCACCAATAGAATCCCATTGTGAGGAAGAACATAGCGAATGAGTCGTGATCGGCAAGACCAAACGTAGAGTGTGATATGTGGCCGGGCATGAATGCGATCAGCCATGCAGCAACTATTCCTGCAAGAGGGCTGTGGAAACGTCGGGCCATGCCAGCTACTGGAAGAACTATGAGGGCGCCCCAGATCGCTGGCTGGGATTCTACTGACCACCAAACTGCCTCAGACAGAGACATGTCTGCAATCCAAGACAGCAAGATACCGCCGAGTGCAAGTGACCATGAGAAAAGAGGTGGTCTTGGATTGAGACCGCCCACGGGATAGTTCCTATCAGCATCGAAGACGAGATGGGCTCGCTCGACCGCTACGTAGTCGATAATTCGCTTCATGTACCACGGATCGGAACCTCCTGAAAGGTCCCAATCGCCAATAACTGAGGCATTCATGGCGGGAATAACGTTCCAAATCACTCTAACGACGAGTCCTGCAACGAGCGCGGTCCCGACGAGTATCGTGTAGTTATGGTTCTGCCACCACCTCCTGAATTCAGAGGGTTCCCTTAGAGGCGCCATCGGTCCAATGTATCCTCTTGAGGCGAGCATTATGATGCCGACATTAGCCCATATTGTGATTAGTAACCAAAGTATCATGGAAAAGGAGCCACTATCCGAAAGAGCGTTCGGGAACCCCGAAACCCCTATGTCTTGAAGCCTGCCAAAAGTATAGATTAGCCAATTCAATGCTATAACGGAAGCCAGTACATTCCAGCGCTCAGATCTGCAGAATGTGACGAAGAGGGCTATCGCGGCGGAGAAAAGGCCCCAGAGGGGACCCAGATGTGCACCCTTTTCGTATACATCAGGGTCGGAAATAGAAGAAAGCCAAATCATGGGGATGATTACCGATACCATCACTGCGATGGCTGAGAAGTGTGCCAACTTATTGCGGGGGTCGAAGGGCAACTCCGCCAGCATACCATTCTCACTGATTCTATCGATGGTTCTCGAGAAGATCAGTGTTAGATACAACGAGCCGAAGAGCATTACAA
>JAZANC010000066.1:0-4423 GCA_036228805.1 Thermoplasmatota archaeon | reverse complement strand
CATCGGGCGTGTCAGCCCCCTACACCGACTTTCAGGAGCCGTCGTCATGGCAGTCTTCTCAATCGTTTCAGCGATTCAGTTCAATACCAATCCAGAACATCTTGATGGGGAGTCGATAAGACTCCTCGAAAGGGTGCTCAGAGACATCGTGGTGGTGGCTCCGCTGGTGGTTGTAGACAGGATGCTCAAGACGATAGAGGACCTGTCCGACGAGGCGCGGACCATAGGATCCGCCACGCTGCTATCCCTGATTGCGATAGGTGCAACAGACGTCTCAGGAGGGCTGCTCGCGATACCGGTATTTGCGATAGTCGCATATCGCGCAACTACTCATGTTAACACTTGGATACTGATAGCACTCCCAATAGCTGCCGTGACATACACCCTGATTTTGAGTGAGGGCCTTGCTTCAGAAATAACTCTCATCTACGTACTTGAGAGGATCCCTTTCCTCGGAGAGGAGTCTGGGTTAATGGATATCCCGAGATGGGGGAGTCTTCTGCTCATGTTGCAGATTGGTCTTTCAGCCTATGCTATTCGAGTTGAAGAACGTCCCGACGGAGGCACGAGATGGGGTGCCGATGAAAGGCTCAGCATCGGTATTGCGGCCGTTCTTGCTTTCGCCTTGCTGGTGCCGGACTTCAGATTGGTGTGGATGTTCATAGCTGTGGGAATATGGGCTTGGGCGTGGATGAATGGGATCGTTTGGTGGTTCAATGTCGCTCCTCTGTCGTTTGTTTTCGGCGGGTATGCCATGCTCGATTGGATGCTAGATAATTCTTGGATCGGGATTACTGAAAACGAATTATTCGCGGTGAGCTGTCTGATCGGCGCAGTCACTTCGAGCATTCAGGTAGTAATCCATAGAAACGGCCTTCTGACCAAGAATTATGATGACTCTGAGGTTATTCATGTCGAAGAGTATCTGCCTGAAGGATGGGGCATTGAGAAGTCGTACGATCCTGTAACTCTCGTGGGCCTGACGAGTCGGGCATGGATGTACCTGCTACTTTGGTTCGCATGGGACATTGGTTTCGTCACATGGGTCATATCGTCAGTAGCGATGACTGTGGATGGAATAGTGTCAGGTCGTGAGAAACTGCTCTATCTCGGCATTGTACTACAGACCGTAGCATGGCCAACAATGGGGTCTCAGGATCTCAATCTTCATGAAGAGACGCTATTGTTGATCCCGATCCTGCAGTGTCTGGCTTTGGTCTACATTGCATGGAAAGGGCCTTGGACGATCGGAAAAATATCAATCTCCGAGAAGGGGGAAGAAATCAGCAGGTTTTCGAGTGTCTGGGCCCTTTTAGCCGGATATACTTACTCACAAGCAGGCGGCTATGGCCTGATTTTTCCTGCACTGGTGCTTACAGTATCGGCACATCACTCCATGTTGGGATTCTCCAGAGACGAATCTTGGAGGAGGAGTTTCGGGCTTGTTGGGATGCCATTGGGCTTCATGGTCGTTCCCAGGGTAAATGAACTCCTATTCGTCGTAATGCTATTCGCTGCAGCGATGTCGCTGGTTGGGCAAGGAGTCCTCTACGCCTCAAGAGGCGGACTGGGCATTGGCCGTGCGAAAGAAGGCTTCGAGGCCATCACGGAAGACATCGGACTCGTGAAAACGGATGTCTCGAGAGATGGCCGAGATGAAGAGGTACAGGAAGATGCGACAGATACCGAGCCTGAGCCTGAGCCGGACGATGCCGAGGATGGAGATGATGATGAAGAGTCTGGGACGAACGAGGCCGAGGATGACGACGAAGGGGATTCGTCACCGCCACCGCCTCCTGTCCCGGTTGAAAGAGTGAATATCGGAGATGGGAGATATGAGTCGAGCTCTTCGGCATTGTCGGTTGATCTGCATCCGGAGATATTGCGCGGGATACGGTCCTCGATACCCGAGGGAACTGACGGTGCGAAATGGCGTCCTGTGCTGCGTGTCGCTCCGAACGGTTCGATGAGCGTGCAGTGGGAACCTATCCAGTAGGGTGCTTGAGTATCTCCCTGGCATGATCGGGGAGATGTGCCTCTGCTTCGCTGAATAAATGCTCAGTACTACGAATTGGCCTGTCCTTGGATAGCGACTTTGCCCGTGTGGAGACCAATGCCCACGCAGTCTTGTTTCCGATGCCGGGTATGGAATTGAATTGGGCCTCTGTTGCCTTCATCGTGTCCAGTCCCAATTCAACACCAGAAACACTTCTGGATCCATGGCCCGTAACCAGTACATCGGACATCGTCTCCAGAGGAATCTGGTAAGGGACGCCCACGAGAATTGGATAGGCGCCGATCTGCCTTCCGAAGGTTATCCCTGGTCGCCCGTGTCTCGATGCGTCCCTGTAAGAGGGATTCTCCACCTGCTCAGGCAGCCTTATCCTGTCTCCACTGGATTCCCACCAAACGTTCCTCAGAATTGTTCCAACTGGAAGGAGTCGTTCAAGCATGGGTGTGTCGATTGTTGCTCTGACTTCTTTCTTGAATGCGGAGAATGCCTTCTTCGGGACTTCCTGAAAACCAACCCCCTCTACCTGCCTTATGTTGATTCTCCTGAGCATTAGGCCCTCTTGGAGAATGGCCCTGAGTAGTTTGAGATTCATCTTATAGGTGGCTTCCGTCTCACCATTTAGACCGGCGATTAGATTCAATCCAGGAAGCAGTTTCGGTAGGCCTCTTGGACCGCGTTCTCGTCCATGTTCGTTCACGTGCCTGATTGCAGCCATAAGCTGTTCAGTATTGCAGTTCAGCCAGTTTGCATCATGAACCGCCGGGTCGGCAGACTCCAAGCCAAAGGAGAGAACGGCGCCATCTGTAAGCGTATTCACCAGTGTCTTCGTTATCTGCTCGGATGGTTCCAGATTCTCGGCTATGATCGAGGGATTTGCGTTGTCGACGTGAAGCACTTCGATTCGCTCATCGTCGCGAATCTCATGCAGGACCTTCGCAATGGGCTCGGGATTCGGGATGGGATACTCGAGTTCCACTACTCCTTCGGCCTTGTAGGTGTAAACATCTGTGGCGCCTCCGATTCTGACATTCCTTATGCCCGCATTGACCGCAGACTCTACCTCGGCTATGACGTCCCCCTCATCCCTCCAAAGAGGTACGCCTTTCTTGGGCTCTATACAGAACTTGCACCCCCTCTTGTATCTAACACAGCCCTGGTACAATTCAACCTCGTAGGTGAGTGGTCCTGGGTCCCCGTTGGGGGCGATGATGTCTGGGTGGTCGGTCACCGCTCTGGAGGATGCCCCCCTAAATGCCCATCTTGACCACTGCTCTGGCGTCCTTCTGCGGTGAGACCACTGCCCCGTCGTAAGAAAGCAGTCTAGAGTGGCGTCAGTGTCCTGCATAGAGAGGAAGAGGTTCTTCCTCAACGGCGTCCACCCATCTTGACGCCATATCCGCACGGCCCATCCCCCGATTAGAACGGGGCATCCAGAAGGAATGGAAGGAAGTATGGAGTCGACCTCTTTACGGCTGATTGGGGTTCCTCTGACATATTTCCCAGGCACTACAGCACCTGCTAGAATGACCACTCCCTCTATATCTTCGGCGTCCGGCATCAACGAATCGCCACCCATACGTTGTGCTGCTCGCCTCCTAAGCCTCAGATCGTCAATCGTGGAATACCTGTATTCTATACCCCTCTCCTCGAAGACGCCGCAGATGTATCTGGCGTGGAAGCCGATGTAATTCGGGACCCCGAACGCAGCGGGTTCGTCTTCGTACCCATCCAGGACCAGCCAGGCACCGGCCATGTACTCTCGAGAAGGCGTTCGTGCTTGATGCTTCGCAGTCATCGCCGCTTTCGACGGCGGTCCCCGCCCTCTCTCTGACTGGCCTCTACGACGATCTTTCTTCCTGCCAACTCTGCGCCGTTCAGGGCTTTGATGGCAGCTTCTCCAGCTGATTTTGGAGACAGCGTGACGAAGGCGAATCCCCGGGCGTTGCCGGTATCTCTGTCAATTGGCATGTGGAAGTCTACGACTTCGCCGTGTTCGCCGAATGCTTTCTTGATATCTGCCTCCGTGGCCTCTCTGGATAGCCTTCCCACGAATAGTCTCAGGGGAGCGTTTGCTTCAGCCTCTTTTCTGAGAGTTATCAGTAGCTTTCTCTCTGCTGCGAGTTTCTCTTCATCTGCATCCCCCTGCTTGACGGCCTCGAGGCATTCGCTACAACGAATCGGCTTGCCCATCGTTGGTTTGAATGGTACTTTTGTGTCTTTGCCGCAGAGTGTGCATTTCGTATCGTGCATCTCCCTCCTTGGGCGATCTCGACCTTGCCTCAGCCTTGATCTCGCAGCCTCTCTCGGCATCTCGTGCGACCATCCTCTTCGATGATCTGCAACGGGGGAGAGGTATGGCCGGGCGCCATCATGGCCGAGCATCCCCTCGGCCTCAGAGGACCATCTTGT
>JAZANC010000065.1:0-2521 GCA_036228805.1 Thermoplasmatota archaeon | reverse complement strand
CTGGCTTTCTTTTGATGGATGTAGAACTGACTATTGAATGGAGTCAGCCCTCAAAAAGCTGGATAGGGGTTGTTGATGCTTCTTATGCTGATTCGTGCCCTCCCGATGGTGACGGATTAACAGCATGCACTAAAGATGACTTTGAATTCATTTCAGGGGGCCCGGACTCTCCGGGCAATTTCAAGCTTGATCTTCAGCCGGATTCTTATCGATTTGTATCGGCGGGAAAGGAAGGCGCGGACTTGGATGAACAGCTCGTAACAATCAGCCCCTCAGTAGGAATTGCACCGGTACTTGAATTACTGTTGCTAGCGATTGGGGCCATACTATTGATTGGGGCTATTGAGATGATTTACCCCGTAGAGGTGCTTTGGAAGCGTTTTGTTGATTCCTGATCCTGCGAGTTATTGAAGGACCGATGGCCCTTGGCAGGGGTATGAAGTCACAGATTTGTGCGAATTGCAATACCCCTGTGAAGGTTGAGGGTTTGCCTAGTTCATACGGTGGTTATGATCTGTACTGCAAGGTCTGCGGCCATACCTGGCACGTAAAGTGATTCACAGGCCTATGCCCGTATCCTCGCGATGCCAGTCTGATGGGAGGTTTAGTGGGTCATCTACCACGTCCGCTGCTATCGAAGTTACAATGGCTGAGCGAAGTTCTTCCAATCCGGTGCCATCTATCGAACTGACGGGCATCGAACCGGGAAGCGACTGGGCTTCGATATCTGCTTTTGAACGCACCAAGATGAATCTCCTGGCAGATATCAGGCCCTTTACCTCCTCCAGCAAACTCATCTGTTCACTCAGAGGAGTCCCACCAGACTCGGACGGGTCAATCAGGAATAATACAACATCGCCGACATTCTCCAAGGCCGCTATCGCCTGCATCTCAATTGCATTCCTTTCGACGTTGGGACGGTCCAGGAGACCGGGGGTATCGACCATCTGATATTTTCTTCTCCGATGGTTAAAGTGGCCTAGATGGAGTCTCTTGGTAGTAAACGGATATGCTGCGACTTCAGGCTCGCCAGATGACAATGCGGTGATGAGGGCAGATTTACCGACGTTGGGAGCTCCTGCCACTACAATACACGGATTTGCAGGGTCTATTGAGGGGAGTTCACGAAGACGGTCACGTGCCTTGTTCAGCCACTCAAGTTGAGGTTCGAGCTGGTCGAGAACTGAGGCGAAACGTCCGTAGGCAGATCTTCGGCTCTCATGGAAGCCCGCTATTTCGCGTATCCTCAACATTTCAGACTGAATTCGACCTGCTATCCTACGAATCTGCTCAGCGCCCCATTGTATACCTCCAAGATTTTTACGATAATCATCAGCGCCGACTGAAGCATCGATGAGAGCTTGGTCGAAGGAGGAGAGAGCGTTGAGGCTTGGCCACCTATCAACCCAGTCAAGCAACGTGGTTGCTATGGTATCGGATGATGACTGTACCATCCTATTCATCTGTTTCCGAACTCTATGGTACTTGTCCGGATCCTCGACTAGAGCCGCCATCTTGCTTGCTTTCCTAAACGCCTTGTCGATGATCTCCTGAGGCAATAATACGGTGGGAATTCGTCGCCATTCCACCGACACCATGGCAATCCCTGCTTTGACGGTCTCGTGTGGCGGTCTTGAACTGCATGGGCGTTGAGAACTGTATCCCTGCGTCTTCCTTATGTATCTCGGATTGACAATAGGCATCATGCCGAACACCGATGGAGAGCAGGGGCAAGGCCTCCCCGACTGGGCTGAAACGATGTACTACGCGTATGGTTCGCCCGATCTTTCCACACGAGGAGATGTTTACGTTGGGCCGCTAATCGGCCGTAAATCGGGTCTTAGAAAGGATGATCTTGTTGAAATGGTGATTGATGCACGGTCGGTAAAATCTGAAGAGGCGAATGTCGTCAGAGGCATGCTAATCTCCACAGGAAGGAGTTCAATAGACATCCTAGATGAAAATGGACGGTTTCGCTCATTCTCTCGTGATGTAATTGTTGAAATTCGACTAGTTGCACACATGAGGCCTCAGTACATAGATGATGATGAGTTGTTATTCTTTGAAAGAGAAGATATGCGTCGCCGCACCAATGTTAGTGAGCAGGCGGAAAGGAAAGCCGATGGTCACGATGATTCACACGTATGGGGTTGATTCTATTGTCTGATCTTGCGAGTAAGCGCTGTAAGCCGTGTGAAGGAGGTGTTCCACCACTCACAGAAGAAGAATATGAGGGATACATTCCTGGCATAGACAATGGGTGGTCTGTAGTGGATGGACACCATCTCAGGAGAGTGTGGGCGTTTCCGGACTTCTTGACTGCTCTCGAGTTCGTGAATTCAGCAGGAGTCATCTGCGAGCAGGAAGGGCATCATGCTGATTTCGAAGTTGGTTGGGGCCGTGTTGAGGCGAAGATTTGGACGCATAAAATCGATGGCTTGACTGAATCAGACTTTGTGCTAGCGGCTAAATTCGATCAACTCTGAAAGGTGGCATGATGAGCAGCGTGCAGGACAATATA
>JAZANC010000064.1:0-2709 GCA_036228805.1 Thermoplasmatota archaeon | reverse complement strand
CCAGGGTCGCCGCTTACTGAGCCGCCGTCGGGGCCATGGCTTGCAATAATGGGCAGCCGATTTGGATTCTGTCCAAATTGTTCCCAAACAGGTAACTCCGGATAGTTGTACCATGGGGGGCTATCATAGGGAGAATTGACAACCTCTTCCTCTAGGTCGACGATGGACTCTAAGCCCCGTTCAGTAAATGGCAGCATTAATGACGCTTGCAGAAGTATGACAACCAGCACGGCTTTAGCACTAGGTCGAAAACCAGCACCCCTGATATCCACGCCTCAATCCGATTCACAGCCATCTTGAACGTTCTCCCAAGTCGATCGGTCTAGGCCGCGATTGATGGTCATTAACAGAACCATCGGGAACCGTATAATATCCATCGCGCTTATAGCCCCCCCCGGTTCCGCCCGGACATCGGGATCTCCTCCAGAGGCTGTGCCTGTGAAGGACGGGAACCTTCCGGCGGCCTAGGCCGAGGAGCGTCCCGACAAGCGGACGTGGAACTATGTACACCCTAATCACTAAGGAGGATACAATTCGTATCCCTGCAGAGTATATCCGTCGAGGACGGAAGCTAGAGGAACACATCGACGAGCTCGCACATCAAGCATTCGAAGGACAATTCGATGAAGATGAGAACTATGTGCTCTTAACATTCGATCACGAGACTCTTGGCCGTGGGAAGATTATCCACGGCGATGGCGCAATCTACCAGAGAGTAAGATTCAGAGCTCTTCTGTTCACGATGGAGACAAATGAGATTGTAGATGGAGCAGTTTCTGAGATATCTGAATACGGCGCATTCGTCAGGATAGGGCCTATAGAAGCACTTCTTCACAAGTCGCAGATTCTAGACGAACCAATTAATGTCAATCCGGCTGAAAGAAGAATAGAGGGCGCCAAATCCGGCAAACTCATAGAAGTTGGAACTAATGTAAGGTCGAGAATTGTATCCAAGGCCATCAACCAGAACGACCCACGTTCAAGCAAGATAGGACTCAATTGCAAGATGGCAGGCTTGGGGGCACATCAGTGGATCGAGGGGGATGAGTGAATATGCCAAAACAACCGTTCGCTTGTGGCGAGTGCAATCGTATTCTACCGGAACCTGAGAAAAAGAACGATCCTGTCCAATGCATGTCGTGTCCAAACGCCCCAGTCACCACAGATTGGCAAGGGTATGTCATCATACTCGACCCATCTAGATCCGAAGTTGCACGAAGACTCAATGTCACTACTTCAGGGGCCTATGCCTTGAAAGTCAATATTCGCTGAGGTGTTTGTATGGAAATCATTGATAGAAAAGACAATCCTTTGCTTAATCGAGTTGAGATAAGGTTTGTTTGGAATCATGAAGGAAAAGCAACTCCAACCCGGAGGGAGATGGTGGAAGCGGCTGCAAAGTCTGAGCCAAATGCGAATAAGGAACTCACATACATCAAGGATGTTAGGACAGTTTTCGGTAAGGGTCGTACCGAGGGTATTGCACTAATTTACTCGAGTGCTGAGTCTGCATCTATGGAACCTGACTACGTCAGTACGAGACACAAGGATCTGTTCGGAGAATCGCCATCTGAGTCTGAAGAATCAACGGAGTAGATATCATGTCCGATGGAAAACCAAACCCAAATTCAAGGCACAGCAAGTACTCCGTTGAGGGAGAGAAGTTAGTCAGGAAGGCGCCTTTTTGCCCTTCCTGCGGAGATGGCATTTTCCTCGCGCGTCACGCAGACAGGTGGTCCTGCGGAAAGTGCGGCTACACAACCTCTGATTCAGAGGAATAACTCCCCCATCGCCCGATAGTTCCATCGTTGCATATGCATTTGTCGCTTCCCATCATGCCAATACCTATTTCAGACCTCATTCGGATCATTAAATGGCCGCTTTTGAATGACCCATCATGACGCCATCCAGTCCATTTCCATCCATCATCGTCAGGATAGGCATCAAGCACTGGACCAGGAATTCTTCTTATGTTTTGGATTATTTTCCGATCAACATCCATCAGGACAATCTCCTTCCCGCGCGTCATTACCATGGTACCCAATTTACTCGAGTATACAGCACGATTGACCGAATCCCGGAGATCGAGAAAACCCCTATCTAATTCGATGCCCTCTTCGGTAGACAATAAGATCCATTCCCCTCCCTCTGATACTATCAAAACTCCTGATTCGGTAATCAATATCGACGCAACACGATCACGGATTTCAGCTCCAGAAGATAGAGTCCAAGCCGGGTAATGGGTCCTCCAAGACTCATCGATATTCGTTACATCTTCATCAATTTGGAGACTCATTGAGTATATTCCCAGGCCAGAAAGAGCGAATATGAATCGGTCCCCTTTGCCGCCAACCGACTCCACAGTCCCTTCGACCTTCCTACACCATGTGGTGCCTGCCGGACCTTCATCTGCACCACTTTCGTGGTTCAACTCAGAACCATCTCCAAAATCAACAAAGAATCCTTTCGGAATTAGCCCCATGTATGACGACGTATTGGTATCATAGAAGTTCCATGAGGCAATAAGATGACCATCAAGAAGAATTGATGATGATATTGGATTCGACATCGGCCGGAGAATATTCGTAACCTGCCCTTCCCTACTCAATCCAATCAATCCCCCATCAGACCCCACCACTACGGCAGTATCGTGATGGTTGTGTACTCGCATGGGCGTGACCGGCAGCATAGACATGCGCCGAGGTGGGG
>JAZANC010000063.1:0-4135 GCA_036228805.1 Thermoplasmatota archaeon | reverse complement strand
TAATCGCCAGCACAATCTACAGAGATTGTGTACTGAGGTATTTTCTCAATTGCGAACATCAGGAAACCGTCCACCTCTATTCCAGGTGTTGCGTTGGTACCGTCACTCTCGAAAAGATACGACATTCTGTATTCTGCGCGCGGATGGACATCGGACATGTCCCAAATCACTTGTTCCCAAGAGCCGTTTGTTGGGAGTGTCATATTTGTCAGATTGAGTTGTTCCGTGTTAAGTCCGGAAAGAGCCTGCAAGGATACTGAGTCGCCTAGGCCCATCTCGCCTCTTGCATGTGTGACGAGTTGAATGGAATAGAACTGGTAACCCCTTACTATCGCGCCGCACATGAATGTGTCGTGTACGGTACTGATTTGAGTATCCAGAGATCCATCGCCCATTCCATGGAGCATTGTTCCGTCAGAGAATACGTCTGTACAAGCAGTATCCAAGGCTCTGAAGCCGAGATGAAGTCTGTCTATGCGGCCACTGGCATAGTCTAAACCACTATTTCCGGAAACGCGCCAGTGTGCTGAACCGACCGCGGATGAGTTTTCGGAGTAGTCCAATCTCCAATGTCCTGCATCGTCCGGATCTGTTGACAGTGTGCCGTCTGCATCATATCCGGCAGTCATCCATATGAGTCCATTATTTGGTGGGTTTGGGCAGTTGGCTACCCCGTCCCCGTCAACATCCGAACACCACCCCTCATCAAGAGGGTCATCTATCACAGCAACAGGGATTTCTCTCTCCAAATAATCATTCAGAGGGTCTTCATCGATGCCAACACCTGAGTATATTTCGACTGAAACAAGCAAACCTCCTGAAAGTTCACCTTCTTCTGAAAGTACGCTATGCGAGTAATTTGGAACGTATGTGAATGATTGCTCTTGCGCCTCCCCTCCGGTCAGGGTTGCATTTGATATGAATTCGGCGAGTGTAATCCCTACAGGATGTGTAACATTCACATAATAATCAGCGTACTGGCCCTGTGCGCCTATCCCTATCTGAGTGATTGTGACATCGATTGTCAGAGACTGGTGTCTCACGATGTACTCCGAAAATGAACCATCTGGTTGTTCCCATGAGGGGAGTTGTTTACCTGTACTAGAAAATTCGATTGATGAGACTTCGAAATCGGTAATCGCGGCTCGTGGCCCCTCTGATTGTTGTTCACCGTCATCAAGAGGGGATACAGCAAGAGGGTGAACTGATGCCATCATGAGTGCGAATAGCAGAGATAGCGCTGCGACGCGTCCAGCCATGTCTGCGACGGCCATTAACAGCACACATAGAGGTTCTCACCTGATGAGCCGTTCACGGCGATGCGTGAAATGTGCAACAAGGAGGGGCTGAGCGGCTGCTTGGATGAAGAACTTATGCGTCTTGCTTTTCGGGACGGGGCCGATGCTGACCAAGAATAGCCGGCATAGGGCATTCCTAATGTTGGTGGTACTCGGCCAGGTATCTTTCGTACCGATAGTAATTTTCGGATTGACCAGATTCATCGAAACGGGTTGGAGCGACGGTAGTCCATTCCTCCTTTTCAGATGGGATCTGATACCTTGGATATGCTCTACAGGCATTTTCTACGGCATGATGTCTCTGGCTCTTGCAGTATTGATGAGTGGTTGGATGCCTGCAGCAATTGCTCTCAGAGGTGGTTGGTTCGCATTCTTTGGGATCAGGGGGCGTAGTAAGGACCCTAGGTGGGTAGACAGAGCGTCTACCGATCTGTCTAGAAGCCCATATGGGAGGTTGGCAACGCTTACATCCAGGCAACGTGATCGTTTTGAGTTGATATTTATCCATGGCGGACTTCAGATGCTCGCCATCCCAATACAAGCCGTACTGATTGGCCTCCCCATTCTTGCAATAGAATATCTGCCAGAAGGCATCATCAGAAGTGGCACTACGCTTGAGTTGGTTAGCGTGGTGTACCTCGTTTCGTTGTGGATTGGAATGAGGGTGCAAGCTGCTTATTCCCACAGACTAGTAGTACCTGCCACTCTTGCTCGTCGATTCCTTGGAAGGACTGCTCAGATGTCATGGGTTCTTCCCGTAATTGTGTATTGGTTTATCGCCAGAACCGTGCTTGTTTCTCTTCTATCTCTCATGAGTATTGATCTCAGTGCCCAGACGATTGAATTCGACATACTGATACTGGAAGAAATATTGCCAGTGGAGCAAGATTCGGGGAGTACTTCGTTAATCGACTTAATCGTTGCAATGGGTGTCCTGCCGATTGCCACGTTTACTACAATCTCAGTTTTGGCTGGCGGGTATGATGTGCCGGACTGGATGGATCCGAGTAAGCTTGTAGGGAATATGAGGGATGGGGCCCTTACCGAAGGAGGGGGCGAGCAGTAGGCTCAATTGTCTTTTCTAGATATCCTCTCAATGACCTTAGCAACTCTATCCATGCCCCGATCAATATCAGATTTCGAGATGGTATATGCGAATCGCAAGTGACCCTCGCCTGCTTCGCCGAATGCAGACCCTGGGCTACAAAGAACTCCCTCAGAAAGCATCTCCATGGCCATTTCTTCACTCGTCATGCCCTTGGCATCTATCTTTGGAAAAACGTAGAAGGCCCCCTCAGGCACGTGGCAAGAGACTCCTTCCATCTCGTTCAAGCGGGAGCATATGAGGTCCCTTCTGGTTTGGAATTCCTCCCTCATCTTATCGGGATAATCTGAAGCTTGCTCCATGGCGGCAAGGACTGCGTACTGCATTGCGTCGTTTGAGCACGCAGTTACATAGTACTGCATCTTAGTAACCTGTTCCATCGCCTCAGGATTGGGCGATAGGACGTAACCAATCCTCCACCCAGTCATGGCAAAAGTCTTCGAGAATGAATTCAGCATAATGACTCGGTCGTAGCCAGCACCCAGAAAAGAAACATGATCGCCACCATAGACTATCTTGTCATATACTTCATCGGTCACTATCCACAAATCGTGTTTTGCTGCGAAGGAAACAAGCATATCTCGCTGAACCGTGTTGACGGTTGCTCCCGTGGGGTTGCTTGGAAAGTTGTATAGAATGGCGACGGTACTATCTGTGACCAATGCCTCGAGATCTTCCACATCTGGCACGAATTCATTCTCGAATCTACATGGATAGGTGATCGCATGCCCGCCGCATATGGTGACATCGGGAGGATAGAGGGGGAAATATGGCTCCGGTATGAGGACCTCGTCATCGGGATTTACGATTGCAAGAAATATGTCCAGAAGCGCATTCGTGCCGCTCATAGTCATGCAAACGCTTGACTCGTCGAGCCCGGGTTCCAGATGCTGCCAAGACTCAGCGATCTTTCGCCTCAACTCAGGGAGGCCTCCCGTAGATGTGTACTTGTTATGGCCATCCAACATGGCTTTGTGAAATTCATTGATAGCTACTGCTGGCGGTTGAAAGTCTGGTTCGCCCAAGCCAAACTGAATTGCATCGTCTCCGGCCATATCGAACATTCGTCGAATTCCAGTGGGTTTGATGGCGCGTGCCCTGTCGGAGAAACCCGCCATGAGACGCACGTGGCGGCTCTAGGGATATGAACTCCCGCATCGAAATGGGATTTGCATTAATACGCTAATTTGGTGGGGGCACTGGGATTTGAACCCAGACTAGCGGGTTTCTTCCGCTCAGCACGCACCTGGGCGATGCGCACTCTCGGGTCGCGACGGGTCGGTGCTCCAGTTGGTCATCATGTCCATCAGGAAACCCACGCGTCGTCATCCCCGTGCAACTGGAGCCCACAGTACTACCAGGTTATACTATACCCCCATTGGGTGTATCGCCCTGAAGTTAGACGCTTATCATCGTCTCGGTCAAATCACATAGATGTTGAGAGTATTAGAAGGGTATCTCGAACAGTCCACCAGAGCCCGATTGCAATGATTCCTGCTCCCCAAGTTCGGATTCTTATTCTCACTGACATTGGACCAATGATTCGTGCCAGTCTGCCAAGAATGGAAACAATGAGCCTGCATGCCACAACTATGCCCCCTCCCATGATGCAAAAGGCGACTAGCGTCACAAAGCCCACAAGGGGTCCGAATAACGCGATGTTTGTCGAAGAGAGGACGCCCTGTGCCACGAGAGTGGGCTCTGCGATTGAGATCAGCAGGGCGGCCCATAC
>JAZANC010000062.1:0-4652 GCA_036228805.1 Thermoplasmatota archaeon | reverse complement strand
TGCCCATGGGGAAGGCCCAATCATTTGTCCCATCTGAGCCCAGATCCACTGTGGGGGATCGTGCTGGTTCTGCGAATTTGGCAGAGATGTTGAGTTGATTGATACTGCCAGCGGGAGATAGGGAGATAGTAGCCCGATATCCTGGTTGAAGCCATGGGAATACCACAAGTCCCCCGGTTATTCCAGGAGTCCCTATAACAGCGCCGTTAGCGTCCTTGAAAGTGATTGTGACTCCCGAGTAATCCCCCGTTACTGACAGTGCTCTTATGGGCCTTGAAGATGTGAGATATTCGGAGTCAATTGTACCTGCTATCCCTGTACTAACGATGTAGTCCCCATCTATGACTGTGCTTGGGCTGAATGACCAACCATTCGATTCCCCTGAGGAAGAGGATAGTGTCCTGAAGCCGTCTAATCTCACTGAATTAATCTTGGGAGTCAGGCTAGAATTCACGGTTTCCAGGTGGACTTGGATTCTCACAGAGGGGTGTATTGCAGCATCTATGCCTGCGAGAGATAGCGGCAAATCGCCCATGTCAAAGCCTTCAAGAGGACTCAAAGTTGCGGAATCGAGGATTGTAACTAGGACTCTGGTTCCCTCGGGAATCTCAGCATCGACATCGACATAGCCCATGTTGAAACCTGACTGATTCGATATATCCAAGGAAGGGGATGTCCATGAGCCATTTGAGCTGTAGTTGGGAATTAATATGCCGAAATCATCGACGTAGAATCCTTCGTAGTCTTCTGAACCGCTATTCTGACAGCATGAGTCTGTTGAGAATTGGAATCTGAATTGGATTTGCTCGCCGGACCATTGATCTAAAGACGCCTCTCTCTCAGACATCTCATTGATATCGCATTCGCCGTCGAACCAAATCTCATCTGAGCCCCACGGATTGTTCCATGTCGAGGTTCTGACGCCGTCGTACCACCCCGCGATCGAAGGTTGGAAATGCTGCCATGACCCTCCGTTGACGCGGTACTGAAGTTGTGCGCCGTCAGTGCTGTAAAAGGGATCCATACAACTCCATTTCGAGAAATGGAGTGATGCGCCTGAATCCGGAATTGAATAGTTTGGCGACAGCAGGTACCCATTCTTATTGTCCGAGTATGGGCCGGTCAAATCTGTCCCGTAAAGATACGGGAAGCTTGCTGGCTTCTCTAGCGTGAGTGATGTCCCCAAAACGCCATAGTTCCATGTGTCTGAAGTCCCGGCGGTGCTCCAACCGGGAGCATGTGTGATTTCTGGAGAGGTCGCATAGGAGTTTTCAAAACCGATATTTTCCGAAACTACGCCAATCAGGCCAGTGGTTTCTATCTCAATATCGTAGGCATTGGTATTTCCTACCCAACCATATACCTGTACGTAGGTTGTCCCAGACGTTTGGGCGGTGAAGGTCATATTTTCATTGTCGGAGGTTGAACCGCTGGAAGCGAGCCAACTTCCCGAGGCAGTCTCCCACCTCACATCAATATCGCCATAGGAATCGATGAATGATACGTTGGCGTAATACGTGGCGCCTGCGATAACTTGTACCTCGAACCAGTCCTCATCCGCAGAATCGTGGATAGAAAGGCCCGTACAATAAATTGGGAGATAGAACGAGGATGTAGCGGTGGCCCCAGAGTCATTTGGCTCCAGGAAATCGCTGGTATAAGGAGCAGGGGTGGCTTGGTTGCCGGCACAGGCTGCGGGAGTCCCTCCGCCGGTCGAGATGCCGTTATTGACGAGGGATATATTGTCTAAGTACCAACCTGGCCTAAGATTCTGAGATGAAGGGTGGGTCCAAAGTCGGAACTTGAATTGGATTCTATCAGCATTGTTGATCTCGGATATTGACATCAAATCTACGTTTTCTGAGGTCCAACCGCTGTGCGACGGAGAAGCAAAAACAGGTAAATCCCCGGATGGTTGGCCAGTGACAATGGGTCCATCCGAAGATAGCGTACTGGGGTATCCTCCTGTTGGTTCCAGGTATGACCATGGGCCCCAAGAAGAGTTTTGTTTCAACCTGTATTCCAGCCAGGCCCCATCTCCGTCGCCGGTAAGTGTGCTGTCAACGTGATACCAGTGGTCGAAAGACAGCGAATATCCTGACAAGAGGCCAGCAGGCACAGGAAATGAAGGCAGGTACAACGAGGTGTCTACGCCAGCTGGGACTGGAGTTCCTGGCAGAGTTCCCACGATTACATCTCCTTCAACCGCCATAGCTGGAACTACCCCGTGAGGCAGGGTTCTCTCATCCAAATAGACGGAGCCATTCATCATATTAGGCATAACAGGGGACCAGTAGTCGATATCTGGGTTGTGGCACAGCGGGATGGTCTGCTGTATCTCTGTTGACCCAAGAATTCCATCATTATTCAGATCCTGCCCGATATCCATGAGATGCCCGCCAGAGCTGCATGTGACTGAATCGGCAGAATTTGGACGATCGTCGATCAGCCAGTTGAAGAAGCCGCCTAATCCGGGCGTGATCACTGCACCGCTTCCCGTGCCGCTTGGAACTATAGTCGGGGTAGATGTGTACCCCGATCCAAGGGCGTCTATCGTGGCGATAACGATGGGGCCTGTCGAATTCAATGTTAAAGAGATGTTTGCCGCTCTTCCACCGGCGTTATTGGACAATGTGAGAGTGTGTTCTGTCGTGTAATTGGAGCCGTGTGAGGTGAGCGAAATTCCAGTTATGGTACCAGAGGCATCAACCGAGGTAATCGTCAAATTGGCGCCAGTACCGGGACAAAATCTCCCACATTCCACATTGAACACAGTGCCATTCGAGTAACCTTGACCTCCTGATATCAAGGTGGCCGAACCAATACCTCTGCCAGAGAGGTATGTGCCATTGAATCCTGAGCCTCCACCGCCTGTTGCAGATAGAGTTCCATCCCCATAACCATTGCCTGGATTAGTGATATTCAGCGAGGTAATGCTGTCAGGCAGCCCCGAGGAAGCACAGTACTCATTCGACGATTCCGTCTCGTCAGAGTCGAGGTTTCCATTCCCATTGATGTCATACCCGTAAGTTAGTTTTGTGGAGCTTTGATTGTTGCATGAAGTGGTTGAAGAGATATAATCGATGTCATAAACAACTAGAATCCCGGGGGATTGATAGTATCCATTCGGCATTTCAATTGTGTAATTTCCAATGTCAAAGTTCTCTATGTTAGATACCGTAAAATCATCCTCGAGTAGCAGTTGGCCATCTGAATTAACCGCTATACCGCTAAGGAAGGCTCCGTCATTGTTTGGAGAGTCTTGATCCCATGAGAATAGATTCTCCGAAGACTGGGCGACCTCATCGTTTGATATCTCCACCCAGCTGTCTAGTACAGTTGCGTTCGTAGGGACGCGTAGCGCTGTGAATTCTGATCCGCCGTCGGAAGGTCTCACGGCATCTGGGCCCCTCCACTCCGAGAGGTCGGCTTGGGCTATGGGCACAAACAGCATCAAGACTGTTAGTAGGATTGCTCGGCGGGCGTTCGTACGGGACATGTACTCGTGACGTATGATAAGACTATGAAATAAACGGAAGGAAGTGAGCAATCCTTGGAGCCACTGGGGGGAATTGAACCCCCGACCTTCGCCTTACCAAGGCGACGCTATACCCCTAAGCCACAGTGGCGACACTAGCGGGACCTAGAGTGTTGATTTAATCGCTACGTAAATCGATTGTAACAATCAACAGCCTCAAACATCATTGCTGTTCAGGCCGGCACACAAGCCGAGGTCGCATAGCCTGGTATTGCGCATGACTGGAAATCATGTGGGATCTTCCCTCCGGAGTTCAAATCTCCGTCTCGGCGCCAAACTAGCCTCCTACCCCGCACCCGCATGCAGAATTTCCAAATGGTTGTGTCGCGGCCGATTCATGTGGACGTTGATGCCGTAGAGCGTGATTCGACTTCTGAGAATGTTGCCCGCTTGACTGAAATAGACGCATTTACACGTTTTGGTTCAAGGTTCGGAGCCTTATCCCCTGTGGATGAGATACTCAGACAAACGAAGTTCAATTTAATCGTGGCCAGGGGCAGCCTAACCTACGCCCACGCAGTACCCCTTCTTCTTGCATTCGGGGCCTTGGTTCTTGGCTCATGGGATCTTGGGAGCGGAGAGTTATCAAGTGGTGGAGATTACAACAGAGGAGGGATATTCGGCTCTGAGAGTGGATTTCTGCACGTTACTGGGGGAGCATTAGTTCTTTCATTCCTCTCGCTCTTCACATCCATAGCGGCATATGTGCTTCTAATGGCAATATTCCCACTCATGCGGGAAAATCTGCTGTACCTCATATTCGGAATACTTGCTGTTGAATATGGGCATATAGCCAGTCACGCATCTGACCCATACTTCCCAATGGGTTCAGGGCTAGCAACATGGACAGGGGCCATAATTGGGAACGGAATCATACTCTTTGTCAGCTTGGGCGTTGTGAGGAGGTCTGTGATGGAAACACGAGACTTTCATGTGGAGGTTTCCCATATTCACCCTGACCCCAGACGGATGCGTAGTGCGCAAGAAGATCACAGCCTTCTACTATGGAACATCTCCTTGTTCCTCTGGCTATTATTCCTTAACATTAGTGCGTGGTCTGGCTCTCATGCAGTGGCCCGACCGCCACCCATTGTAGGCGATACTGGAGGATTCA
>JAZANC010000061.1:0-2970 GCA_036228805.1 Thermoplasmatota archaeon | reverse complement strand
ATAAGATATCTAACCTGGGGTGGTATATGTATTATCGAATAACACGTGCAACAATCCAATCAGGGACCTTTGACCAAGCCATGGCAACGATGGAATCAATTGTAGAAAGTTTTAGTGAAATAAATGGCTTAGTCACTAGTAGACTAATTCGAATGAGTGAAACTGAGTTGTTGGGCGTAGCTGCTTATGAGAGCAAGGAACTTCTAGAAGCATCCCAAACTCAGTTTGACGAACTAATGAGTAATATGGCGCCATTTTTGGCTGCACCGCCATCCGTTTCCCACGGAGAGCAAGTTATGACATTCGATGCAGAATAATTCAAACGGTTCCCAACCAGGTGGAGATTGCATCCATGGAGATGTATGGGAATCTCTGAGAGAACGCAGGCTATCCATTGGTCTACTAGAGTGATTGAAGGATTAATTAGAATCAAACCATTGCACTATCTATGAATATCCTTCCGGATGACGACCTACCCTTCGATGCAAGTATGCTAGACCGCCTAGCAATGATAGCAATCCGAGTCGGACTTAACCTACAACCCGGCCAAGATCTAATCATCACAGGACCGGTTGAAGCCCTACCACTAATCCGCAGAATCTCCGCTGAAGCCTACAAGAATAAAGCCGGGGTTGTCTCGACAATTTTGAGCGATGATGAGTTACAACTAACCCGTTATGAGCACGCTACCGATGAGAGCCTTGACCGCGCTCCTGATTGGATGTTCAAGGCCATGGGAGAGGCCTATAATGACAACACTGCAAGGCTGGCTGTATCAGCCGCTAACCCTCTACTTCTGGCCGAACAAGACCCTGCACGAGTAGCTAGAGCGGGAAAGTCGACGTCGATGGCTGCTAAGCCAGCGATGGAGCCAATTACTAATTTCGTGACAAATTGGAATATCGTATCTTACCCTGGTCTTGCATGGGCGAAGCAAGTCTTTCCTGACAAGAGTGATGATGAGGCAGTAGCCGCTCTGGCAGAAGCCATTTTCTCAATTTCAAGAGTTGATAATGACGACCCAATCGCTGCATGGAAAGAACATCAAGCCACATTGACAGCGCGCCAAACTTGGATGAATGAACAGAACTTCCATTCTCTGCATTACACAGCACCGGGCACCGACCTGATGCTCGGCCTGGCAGATGGTCACGCATGGAAAGGTGGGGCGAGCACATCACGAAATGGAATTACTTGCACTCCAAATATCCCCACTGAGGAAGTCTTCACAACTCCTCACGCCGATCGTGTAAACGGTACAGTTCGTGCTTCAAAGCCACTAGTTCACAGAGGCACACTAATCGATGGAATCGAAGTACGATTTGAGGAAGGAAAGATTGTCGAGGCTAAGGCAGATATTGGCGAGGAAGTCTTCCTACGACTGATTGACACTGATGAAGGAGCAAGAAAACTCGGAGAGGTTGCCTTGGTACCTCACTCATCTCCAATCAGTGCATCTGGACTTCTATTCTACAATACTCTCTATGATGAGAATGCATCCTGTCACATTGCATTGGGACAGTGCTACTCAAAGTGCTTCAAGGGAGATATCGGTAAGGACCCAGAAGCAGTTGTTGCTGCTGGTGGGAATTCTTCCAACATTCACGTTGACTGGATGATTGGTTCAGGAGAATTAGACATTGATGGAATCACCCAAGGTGGAGATAGAGTTCCAGTCATGCGTAGTGGCGAATGGGCTTACGAGTGATTTGATGGAAGCGGTAATCCCCGAGAATTAGCCGCGTTCTCCAGAGCAATTAGGCTGCCGTTCACACAGAGGGGATATTGGTAAAGCGCCGAACCTCAGCCGGACGAATGTGAACGATCAGTTCCTATACGCCACTGGGATGAGCATTTACGTCTCATTCGTCCTGTTCGCGACAAAAATCCCGTTCGACATGATGGTCTCCAGGGGGATGGAGGAAATCAGGGCGGTATACTACAACAGGAAAATAGTCCATATGTTGGCCGGGGGAGTGGGCTCGCTCTGTGTGCCGATACTGTTCGAAGACTATTGGTATCCCTTGATCTGTGGAATAATTCTGACCTTGTTTACATACGCCGCGCACGTAAGTGGGACCAGGATGTTCTGGTTCCAGACGGAGCAGAATCAGAATGACGTCAAATTCACCCTTATGTGGTGGGTATCAATCACTGTAATTTGGATATTGGTTGGAGATCCATGGCTGGCAATAATCCCCTCTCTCTTCATGGCATTCGGAGATGGGGTGACGGGAGTGGTGAGAAATGCCGTCGTCAAGAAGAGGTCGAAAAATCCGATTGGCAACGTCTTCATGTTCATCGTGAGCGCCCCATTGGGGTGGGTGGTAGCGGGGATGGGGACACCTGCGATTCCCGTATGGGGCTTGATTTCAGCGACGGTCGCCACGATTGTTGAGAGGTATGAGTTCGGCCCGATCGATGATAACATACTCATCACGGTCTTTGCCACGGCTGTTCTTCTGATAGGCGTCGAAGTTGGCCCTCTGGTGTGACCCTAGCTAATGCCATGTATACGTGAACCTCCTTGTTACCCTCCCTCCACTATCAGGGCCACATGAAAACGTGGAGTTTTGTATAGGTTCGGTCTGGTCGATTCATGCCTGAGGGGCCCGAGATTAGGAGGGCTGCTGACAGGGTATCTAAGAGGCTGGTGGGCCAGGAGATAGAATCGATAGAATTCCACTACCCTCCGATTATGGAGTTCCAGACGGCAGTGGCCGAGTCCCAGGTGGTGTCGGTCACCACGCGCGGGAAGGCGATGCTCACACGGTTCGACTGCGGCCTCTCGATGTACAGCCACAACCAGCTCTATGGGCGCTGGACAGTCAACAGGAGGAGCACCGAGCTGAATTGGGGGAGGGCCCTCAGGGCCGAGTTCCTCACAGAGGGTTACGCGGTGAGGCTCTGGTCCGCAACCGATGTCGAGATAATACCATCATGCGATGAGGAGAGCCACCCATTCATCTC
>JAZANC010000060.1:0-10892 GCA_036228805.1 Thermoplasmatota archaeon | reverse complement strand
AAAGCACCAGGCTCAGTTGAGTTGTACAAGGACATGGGGATGATCAATGTGAACGGAACCTCCCTATTCTCCACAAAGATAGGGTTGTAGGAAGAATCCCTCGACAGCATCGTAGGCGGCCGATCTTCCAATAGGTACTGGGGTGCTGTGAATGTGCCCCTTACTCTTCTGTAAATCATACCATCTCCACCGAAGTTATCTTCCACTCCATCAGGATTAATCGTACATCCAAGACCGTCCCCTATTCTCTGCAGAGCGTCATCTCTCATCGACAAGATGGGGCCTATGACCGATTCAACTGATGCTGTGTGAAATGACCATAGAGCCTGGATGTCACCCCTGTCGACTCCAATTTGATTTTCAGCAACATCGAAGTATCCGTTGAAATCAGCCCTTCTGTTTTCGATATCTTCTGCATTGGTTACCTCTCCTTCGATCAGCGCCTTAAGCGCAGCAGAAGGTTGGATAGGCTCACCATTCTGGTCATTCAGGCCGCGTATGACTACCATGTATGCCGTATCGTGTTCAAGAGCAGCAGCAGTTCGAAGGTGGACTATGGTCTGCTCGCCATCTTGGGCCCTTGCATCCAATTCAACCCAATGCGCAACTAAGACATCGTCATCCAAGTTCCATATGATTGTTGCATGATCGGCCTCCATCGATCTTTCAATGTCATACTGGTAAGCAACACCTTGGAGATCCGGCACTTCATCGAAAGTAGTCATAATCTGACTTGCGGTACTCATCCCATCGAGTTGGTTGATTCTGGGTATCTCCACGGTGTCCACCGAACCTGAGGCGGGAATTGAGCCTGCGGGGTAGTGGACCCTCAATCCCGTGGTGGTTGAGGTATCCTCGACAAGGAAGGCATCAGATGGAAACGGGAGCATACAGTGGTGCGGATTCAGGTTGTCGCACCCTGCTTGATTCGGCACGATGGTTATAACGGGCGAATTCACATCCTGTACAGGTTCCATGTCGCCCTCTTTCTCATCGGAATAGTCTCCGCAGTCGTCCACACCGTTATTGACACTGCCCATTGGAACCTGGTTCCCATTATCGCAGTCGAACATCCCCTCATCGTTATCGGCGTCTACAGAACCATCCTGGCCAATGCAACCTGCAATGGGCACTAATAGAAACAAAAAAGCAATCGAATACGCACTCAATCTGACATTCATCCCCACTTGAGACTAGTGATGATATATCAATGGATGTGAACCCAATGTCCCTGTCAGCATTGGCTACCGCTGCTCTCGTACCCTTCCAAGTGAGATATCAATGAATCAAGTCGTTCAGGGTTAACTCCTAGATCGCTAATGCCTATTCTTGACGAGCTGTACCCGTGGACAATCGTCAATCCATCCGAGCATTCGATATGGACCACAAGATCATCTTCAAATCTGAGGAGCAACGTTGTTTCAACTACGTGGAACGTATCATTATCTGAATGGACAATGGTGCTTCTGTCTCTTTCTGATACCCACTCTCTGATAGAATCCCCGGCTTCACCGATATTCCCCTCGAATATGACGGCTCCAGCCTCGTCCATTCTGTGGCTCCATTTCCCGAATCCCGCACAATTAAGAGATTCTTCTTCGCACTCTTCCGGAAGATTCTGCGAATAATCCGGCTCAGGGGAAATTACCTTTATTGTCGCTATGAGAAATAACCATGACAAGACTACGGCCAATGCTGGAAGCATCAAGCGCCGAGGGATAACGCCCATACTTTCACTCCGAGACCACTACCTTGGCCGGCCTTAGTACACGTTCATGAATCATGTACCCTGTCTCGATTATCTGCAACACGCTACCAGAATCAACATCATCTGGCGCTGGGATCGCTGCAATTGCTTCCATTCGGCTGGGGTCGAATACTCCATCCTCGATTCCTATTTCTACGATACCCTCAGATATAAGAGCGGATCGCATGCTCTCTGCAGTTAGCCTAACTCCTTCAAGAGTCGATTCTGCGGAATCTTTCGATGATTCGATAGCAAGCTCAAGACTCCTTAGGACATCTAGCATCCTCAGTCCAAGTTGGCTTGACGAGTATCTGATTAGATCGGCCCTTTCCCTCGAGGCCCTCGCACGTATATTCGCAATCTCGGCACGAGCATACTGAAGATCACGTTCTAATGATTCGATACTGACCTCCACGTCCTCCTCCTTAACGGGACTATTTTCCTCATCATTCGTAATGTCGTCTTCATCTGTCATACTAATAATCCCCTTCTAAAATATGCAATCAATCAACATAGAAATACTCACCGTCGATTTTCTGCTCCCTATCTTTCCTGCTCCCCGGTTTGTTTATTCTCGGCCTATGCGACTCATGATCCCTTCGAAATGTCACATCAACTTGTTCCAGGAACCGATTCATGCCTTGTCTGAGCGCCATCGGCCCATGAGCATGCCCATGGCTGCCTCCTTCTCCTTCGAAGACAAGAAGTGAATCGCTCACAATATCGATGAAATAGATATCGTGGTCGATGACCATTGCAGCCTTTTCTTTGGAAAGCATGGTTCTTCGAATTGCCTTGGCAGCTTCCATCCTGGCATTCACATCAAGATGTGCGCTTGGCTCATCAAGAAGATACAGATCAGCCTCCCTACCGAGACATATGGCTATACTCACCGCTTGCAATTCCCCTCCAGATAGGCGTCGAGCACTTAATTCGACCATTTGGTCAATCTGAAGAGGCCGAATAACCTGCGTATTGAACTCCCCGCTTCTCCAGGTGAGCCCAATCTCAGAATCCAACCATTGGGCTACGCTCCCTTCAAAATCTGTATTGACATGCTGCGGCTTGTACGAAACCGTTGCATCCATTGTGCACCATCCTTGATCTGGTTCAATCTCTCCTGCAATCATCCTCACCATCGTCGTCTTGCCGGTTGCATTTGGCCCCACTACGCCTACAACCTCGGCACTTCTCACGCCCCCTTCTCCTGTTTTCAGGGAGAAATCTCCCATTTTTTTCTCCATATCCCCCCATTCAAGGATAGTTTCTCCTACTTCTTCGCCGCGGACTCTGCCTCTTAGGAATGAAATAGGCTTGTCTCTTATTCTGACATTTTCTTCCGTCAGGAAACCGTCTAGATAGGCATTTATCGCGGTCCTAGTAGTTCTTGGTGGAGTGAATATGCCATATGCGGCTCGCGCACCATACACCACATGAACAAGATCACATAGAACATCGAGAATAGCCAGATCATGCTCAATTACGATAATCCTCTTACCCCTTTCAACAAGATCTTGAATGATTCTAACAACTCTCATGCGTTCGTGTATATCGAGGTAAGATGATGGCTCGTCGAAGAAGTAGACATCGGCTTCTTTCAGTATGGTTGCACATATGGCAACACGTTGCAACTCACCACCAGATAGTCCTGAGAGTCTTCTGTCTAGTATGTGACTTATGGCGGTTTTTTCAGCATACCTCCCAAGCTCGCCACGATCATCAACTCTTGAAAGAAGACCTCGAACCTCCCCGTCCCAAAGTTTTGGGAGCTTGTCGACATATTGTGGTTTGACAGCAATATCAACTCCTGATTCCGAAAGCAGACCTAGATAGTCTCTTAATTCTCCTCGGGGGAACGAACTGAGAACCTCATCCCAATCCTTGTCTGTAATGGCCCAATCCCCTAGATTGGGCCTTATTGCCCCAGATAACAGATTTATCGCAGTCGATTTTCCCATCCCATTCGGTCCAAGAATCCCGACAACTTGCTGTTCTCGCGGAGCAGGCAGACGAAAAAGTCTGAATGAGTTCTCACCGTAACTGTGCGTCAGGTCATGATCGAGCTCTTCTGGAAGATTAATGATCTTGACCGCATTGCCCGGACAACGTTTCGCGCGATTCAAGCACACTGGGCAGGCAGTTTCCAGAATTCTACATTTGTTCCCTTCAAATTGGATACATTCTCTCCCGCAACTTCCTGCATATTTTTGCAGATAATCGAATGCAGGAGTATTCGGCTTGCATCGTTCTTCAAGCAATACTGCGACACGCATGTACTCTACCCCGGCACCCGCCCCGTGGGCCGACCTTTGAGCCCTTCGTGGTCACCAGTCAGATGGGGAGGAATCGATAACGGAAGTACACCCATGCAGCGAGACCAATCTTCTCGGGTTTGGATAGCTGTACTCTTTCGGAGAATACATCGCCATCATTCTTGTCTATCTTCTTCAATATCGAGTCATAGAATGCCATCATTGCTGCTGGAGAATATCTAGCTTGCCTGTCCAAGTGTCCAAGGAGGCTCCTAGCAGTGCGCCCATACGACTTTGCACGTTTGATGTAATTTCGGCAGAATCCTGCCCATCCAGGGTGACGCAAAAGACTCTCACCGGCCAGAACATCTTGCTCGGATATGCCATATCTGCGCAACTCGTCCAGAGGCAAGTATATCCGGCCTCTAGCCGAGTCCTCTAAGACGTCTCTCAAGATATTGATTAGCTGCATGTATACGCCCCATGCCTCAGCCTCATCCTTGGCCTCAGGAGCATTGTAGCCATAGATTTCTATACAGACAAGGCCAACAGTGGAGGCGACTTTGTAGCAATATTCGTAGAGATCCTCGAAAGTCCCGAATCGATCCCTGTGTAGATCGTCTTCCATTCCGCTGATCATATCGTCTAAGAGCGATCTTGGAATCCTAAACTTTTCAACGGTGTCCTTCAGTGCGATGAATATCGGGTCAGTAGAAGTCACAGTTGTGTAGGCTGTTGAGAGCTTCTTCCTGTAATAAAAAAGCTGAGACATTTTGTCATCGTATGCCTCTCTTTCGAGAACAGGCTTACCCATTATTCGCTCTATCTCCGTCCTATATCCTTTAGATTCGCTACTGTTTTCTGAACCTCCGGGGAATAGGTCGGTATAATCGCCGTCTGCGATATCGTCTGCCCTCCTGCAGAAGGCGTAGTATGCGCATATCGATTGCCTAACTTCTTGAGGGAGGTACTTGAACGAATGATAGAAGTTTGCAGCCTCTATTCTAGTCAATTCTTCACAGTACTCGTATGAAGCAGAGATCATTCTTGCAGGCAACTCGCCCTCCTTCCAAATCGCAGCGTCAATGTGCCCAAACGGATTCTTTAGACCTCCCCTTAAGCCAACCACGCCCATGAATTTAGCCCCTTCTCTTAGCGTTTCTAGAGCAGTTATGGAGATTGCACGTGCAGCATCACGGGTGAGTGAGACCCTCGATCTAATCGATTCAATGGGTTCACTCGAATCCCTCTCAAAACCGAGGGAGATGTCTTCGATATCCAAGCCATCAATATCGATGGACTCAGCCTTTTCACTCTGTGACATCATGTTTTCGGGAGAAAGTTAGACCTTTGAAGGTCTGTGTCTCTAGTGCGCCCCAGCATCATTCTCTCGTCGAAACCAATCTGCCCGCGCTTAACAGTCTCTTTTCATACCATTTCGAGCGTACTGCTAATTTGCATTGCAAGAGAATAAGCCCTATCGAACGTCTACCTATCTTAATCGGCCCACCAGGGGTCAGAACATTTCCACCACGCAGCAGCTTAATTGTTCTTCGACCAATTACCACAGGTAATAGGCAGGATAGCCGAAGACTCCTGTATTTTCTAGGAATAATAGAAATATACTCTTCCGCGCAGTCTAGATGGCCGCAGGCCAAGTCAAGATATTCAGAGTAAAGGCCCCTGAACGGGGACATAGAATCAGGATTCAAAAGATCAGAGGGCCCAAGCCCGTGTTCCGATAGTCGATCCTTTGGGATGTAACATCTTCCTATCGAAAGGTCAGAGGGTATGTCTCTGAGAATGTTGATCATCTGCAACGCTTTACCGAATCTTATTCCTAGGCGAAGCATTCTTTCAACGTCGAGAGACTCGTCCCCAATGAGCCGACTCAAGGAAATTTCAGTCCAAAATTCACCAACAGATCCAGCCACCCTGTATGTGTAGTCGTCCAATTCTTCGTCCGATTCCAGAATTCCTATCTCGCTTGATTTGGTACCGAATCTCTCTATGTCGAGCCGCTGACCACTTATGATCACAAGCAGGCATCGCAGCATCAACTCCCTATCGACGTCTTCAGTGCAGGTAAATGCGGTTATCACCTCGGAAACAGATTTTAGGAGGACACCCTCATCGTGATTTTCCTGAAGATCCGCAATTGAATTTAGATCAATATCGTCCGAGTTGCCTTGTACAGCCTCAGCGTAACAGTCAAGCATTCCAATCAGTAGTTCCGGGTTCTCTCCTGTGTCTGCAATGGTGTCCGCAACTCTGGCAAGTAAGTAGAGGAGCCCAACTTGATTTCTAATCTGGTCTGGAAGTGTTCCGAGGGAGAGATAGAATGATCGAGAGGTCTTCCTCAGAAGATCATCAATATTATCATTCACAACCACGCCCATGGCAATACTCCGGTCTGTACGCGAGGCGCTTCGATGTTGAGGTCTTCGTACGGCCGATCAGGAATCACGTAATCCTGCTTCAGTGAGCGCGTCTGCGAGCACCTCGCCAATAACGGAGGGATCATCAGCCACATGGATGCCCGCAGACCTGAATGCAGATATCTTCTCTGCTGCTGTCCCCTTGCCCCCGCTTATGATCGCGCCGGCGTGCCCCATTCGCTTTCCAGGAGGCGCGGTTGAACCTGCAACGAAGCCGACAACCGGTTTGGTGCCATTAGCGGCTATCCATTCCGCCGCCTCTTCTTCTGCAGAACCCCCGATCTCGCCTATCAGAACAATAGCTTCTGTCTGCGGGTCCGATTCGAATGCCTCTAAACAATCTATGAATCCTGTGCCTTGTACTGGATCGCCTCCTATGCCGATACATGTCGACTGCCCTTCCCCTATTCCTGTGGTTTGGGCAACTGCCTCATAGGTGAGCGTCCCTGACTTGGAAACTATGCCGATCCTGCCTTTACGATGAATATGGCCAGGCATTATGCCGATTTTCGAGCCACCATCCGACCCCGGCGTGATTATACCCGGACAATTAGGCCCTATGAGTCGCACATCCGGATACGAGGCCATGGCATCTACGACGTCCACCATGTCAAGGATGGGGATCCCTTCTGTGATACACACCACCAGGCCACCTCCGCGAACGGATTGGAATGCAGATGCAGCCTCTTTAATCGCAGCGCCAGCATATGGTGGGGGGACGTAAATCACGCTAACTTCCGCCATGGTTTCTCTGATGGCCTCCTCCATTCTATTGTAGACTGGCACCATCTTGTCGTGCAAAGGAACAGTCATCCCCCCTTTCCCTGGTGTAACCCCTCCCACGATGTCGGTACCATATTCAACCATCTTCGCACCGTGAAATGTACCCTGGCGACCAGTGATCCCCTGAATCAGCACCTTGGCATCTTCACCGACCCATATGGACATCAGACCGCCTCCTGAATCAGACTAACAATTTTTTCTGCACCCTCGGCAAGTGAGTCCGCAGGGTGTATGTTCAATCCGCTATTTTTGAGGATCTCTTTGCCCTCGTCTACATTCGTGCCTGCAAGCCTCACCACTAATGGGTCTGATAGCCCAAGTTTGCCAACTGCGGCTATTATCCCATTTGCAATTATGTCGCATCGCATTATTCCTCCAAATATGTTCACGAGGATTCCCTTGACATTGGGGTCTTCAAGAATTATGCTGAATGCAGTCGTGACCTGATCTTCATTGGCCCCGCCGCCTACGTCGAGGAAATTTGCCGGCTCCCCTCCGTACAGTTTGATCACGTCCATTGTGGCCATAGCCAAACCTGCACCATTTACCATGCAGCCGATATCGCCATCGAGCTTCACGTACGAGAGTCCAGTCTCCTTCGCCCTGACCTCTATCGGCTCCTCTTCAGAAAGATCCCTGATATCTTCCCATTCGGGATGTCTGAATGATGCATTATCATCGAATGAAACTTTGGCATCGAGAGCCACCATGCTGCCACTTTCCGTTCTTACGAGTGGGTTAATTTCTATCATGCTACAGTCCGAATCTATGAACAAGGCTCCAAGATTGATTACAAGATCTGCGAATGAGTTACAAGACTCACCAACTAGGCCAAGAGCAGTTCCAAGTTCCGAGCACTGCAAATGTGTAAACCCATTTCGCCCCTCAGTCCAAATTCTGTGAATTGAATCGGGATTATTCTCTGCAACATCTTCGATATCGACCCCGCCTTGTTCTGAAGCCATGACAAGCAATGAGTTAGCACTTCGATCGACAAGCATAGCAAGGTAGTACTCATGGGCTATCGAACACCCCGCCTCAACATACAGATTTCTGACCACTTTCCCCTCAGGTCCAGTCTGTTTGGTTACGAGCACATTGCCAAGAATATTCCTCGCATATTCTCCCACTTCATCTTCCGAGAATGCTATCTTGACACCCCCCTCCATTCGTATGTCACTGGTGTCCGGACACAGGAGTGTACCTTTGCCCCTTCCTCCTGCATGTATCTGGCTCTTTACCGCCACTGTCCCACCTCCCAGTTTTTGATAGGCTGATAGAGCCTCATTGACGTCTTTACAATGAATCCCATCAAGTACAGGGACGCCTGAATTTCTGAACATGTTCTTAGCTTGATACTCGTGTATGTTCATGACGCTCGGACTGACCGCTACACAGGACGTCTTTGAACGGTTCGCATGATACTCAACACAGGGACAACCCTAACTTCTGTAACATCCGGCCATCATCATGGATGCAATCGTTCTGGCAGGGGGATTAGGAACTCGTCTCAGGCCATGGACTCTTTCAGTGCCAAAGCCTCTTGTGCCCTTGTTGGATACAACTTTGATGGAGCACTCGATACGAATACTACCTAGATCCCTAGTCGACAGAGTAGTCATCGCCGCAGGATATGGCGCGGAACAGATGAAATCACACTTCTCCAATCTCGATACGGGTCTGGAGGTTGTGATCGTTGATGAAAAGGAACCCCTCGGAACAGGTGGAGCAATAGCAAACTGCATGACCGCCGTGAGAGGCAACAGATTTCTGGTTTTGAATGGCGATTTGATAACGACTGTAGACATCCCCGGGATGATCGCCCAGCATGAAAGCGATAACCGCCTAGCAACTATCTCGCTATGGCCCGTAGAAAACCCAAATCGCTTCGGCGTTGCGGATTTCAACTCGTCTAATAGGGCAATAAAACGATTCCAGGAAAAACCCGATCTAGGAGAGGAATATTCCAACCTCATAAACGCAGGATGCTATTTGATTGAAAGAGAAGTGATCGATGAAATGCCTGATGGCCCACATTCTATCGAGAGAGAAGTCTTTCCATCGATAGCCGAATCAGGCAATATGGGCGGCTTTTGCTACACTGGCAGATTCATAGATGCCGGGACTCCTTCCAGCTATCTCGATGCAATGCGCGCCGCAATCGAGGATCGCTCATTCAATCAGGGCGAAGTCACCGGTACAACATGGTCCATGAGCGACATCGATGACGACTCCTCAGTTATCTCCAGTGCAATAGGGAAAAGATGCACAATAGGTCGCAATACCGTTGTTAGATCCAGTGCGATACTAGACGGGGCAAGCATAGGGTCCAACTGCCATATCGAGGGGTGCCTAATTGGACGTGATGCGGTAATCGGCGATAACGTCCACATGGCCGGCCGGGTTGTGGCATTCAATCACCATTGGGACATATGATCGAGGCGACATCAAGAAAAGGCGAACCCGCGAGAGCCTCATATGCCTGAGCCGCTTGTAGTAGTTAATTGCAAGACATATTCCACTGCCTCCGGGCCTGCTGCAGAGGCTCTCGCAATCCAGATGACGAGTCTGGAGACCTCTGCCAGAATGGTTTTGGCCGTTTCAGCTCTCGATTTGGCCCCGGTCATTGCTGCCGCTCCTGATTTAGAGGTCTGGACCCAACACCTGGACCCAGTAGGCCATGGGTCTAATACTGGGAGAATCCAACCAGAGACCGCCATTTCGAGAGGCGCATCAGGCTCACTCATCAATCACGCCGAGAGAAAAGTACCTCTGGGTCACGTGGACGAGCTTCTTGCCATGTTGCCCGCAGGATTCGAGGTGTGCGCCTGTGCAGCCGATGTTTCTGAAGCAATGGCCATGGCGCATCTCGCACCTCCCATGATTGCGGTAGAACCTCCCAGTTTGATAGGGGGCGACGTCTCAGTCACCAAAGCAGACCCTTCTGCTGTTTCAGATTCTGTTGACGCCGTGCGCTCCATAGATGATGGAATCAGAGTCCTCTGCGGCGCAGGCGTGAAGACAGGCGAAGACGTAGCAGCGGCCGTCGATCTCGGCGCATCCGGCGTCTTGCTTGCTTCCGGGGTAACTAAGGCGAGCGATGTAGGGGCAGTACTTTCGGATCTAGTTTCCCTGTTGTAAATTTTTGACAATACTGGGAATCGAGTTAAGTGGCCATGGCTCCCGCAAGAACTCATGGCGCAACCAAGGACGATACAGAATTCGATGCTAATGGGCATATGCATAGGGGCCTTTGGCGGCGGATTATACTCATACATGATGCTCACAGGAGCAGGGGGTATAGTCGATCAGGAGACTGATCTACAGATGATAAAATACAAGGCCACATCACTTGGAATAGCGGCCTCTGGAGGCTTCGTTCTAGGGCTGTATCTTTTCCTAAGTATAACAGCTAGGATTGGGAGATTCATGCGCGGCGGCACGGATGATGCCGCGTCGCCGTCCCAGACGATAGTAGTTCAAACCGGAGTCGCTCCTTCCAACAATGAGCCGGAAGTTCCGTCCAGCGTTTCAAGCGTTGACGAATTACTCAACTCTTGACTTCTTCCGAATGCGTCATATACACCGAGTAGGTCGGCGGGGCGCATGAAGCGTGGATCACGTGCTTGGAAAAAGGCCGGGAACCAGCGCTGGAAGTGGCGAAAGAAGAAG
>JAZANC010000059.1:0-3262 GCA_036228805.1 Thermoplasmatota archaeon | reverse complement strand
GACTCCCTGTGAGTAGCCATTGCCTGTCATTCGAAACAGACCCATCTCCATCACTGTCAACAAAGGCATCTTTGTCTAGCCATGCCACGATTCCGGACTCAAGGTCAGGATCGAAGAATGTAGCAGATATCTCAACAGAGTCGCCAACGGTTATCTGGTCAGTATTCACTATACTTTGTGCAGGAATCACCGGCGCCTCGGATACGGTAACTAGGATAGTAGTGCTTTGCACATCGCCAGTAAGGAAACTATCCCTCACAGTCAGAGTTACCGTGTAATCTCCGGGTTGAGACCACGAGTGCCATGTGGTTGCACCTTCCTGAACCGGACTTCCGTCCCCAAAATCCCAGTACCAATCAACAATGCCAGTCCACTCAGGAGATTCACGATCGGTAGAGGTGCCATTCTCAAACTCAGCGTCTCCATCTATGCTGCTTCCCCCATCCAGGAAAAGAGGCTGCCCAGGCGCCAAGAAAATCCCTCCAGCAGTTGTATGTGGAACCATCCACACTACCGTGGGATCATCCGTACTCACCGGTTCTGGAATCGAATCATCACCGTCAGTTGCAATTCTAGCTTCTATTTTTGGTATTGGCTGGGGGTTTGAGATTTCTATCGTGTATGTTTTGACCCCAGACTCCTCGCCGAGGCCGTCTGAAACAACAAGGGACACTGAATAGGTGCCCGGCTCCTCAAAGGTATAGAAGACCGTTGAAATATTTTCAATCGTCTCCCCGTCTATCGTCCATTTGAAAGAAAGGTCCGTTGCAAAACCATCCGGATCGTAGCTAGACGTCGCGTCAAAGATGTACTCTTGTCCAGATTCCCCGTCAACTGGGCGACTTAGAACGGCCAAAGGTCGTTGATTGAGGACTAAAACATTGAACGCGTGTGCCGTTCTGTTGCCATCGTTGTCTTCAACCTCTACAGTCACATTCTTCATGCCAGGAGTCTTCCAAGCAACTCTTGGATTGGAGAGATCCGAACTTGTCTGCGTAAAATCTGAACCGAGTGATAACGATGATCCGCCTATGTTGACTCCGTCTCCCTCAATACCGGTTTCAAATGACCATGACCAAGAGACAATCGCACCGTCCACGTCCTCGAAAACATCCGGAAGTATCATTGGAGTTAGGGTGAATGTTTGCAAAGGCTGGTCGAGAATCACCGACGGAGCTCGATTCAATATCGTGATGAGGTAATCCGAACTCACCCTGTGGATCCCATCATCCACAGTCAGGCTGAGCGTATACACCGTGCCATCCGAATCCCCATCATTCCATGAATGACTTGTTTCGGTCAGGCCGACTCCAGACTCGACTTGACCGTCTCCCCAGTTCCATTCAAACCAAAGAAGATCAAGAGGTACGTTATCCTCTGTCTGGCGAGATGAAAATGCAACTCTCTGTCCCGTGAGTAGAGTAATTCCTTCTCCGATTGACAACCCCTCTACCGAGATTTCAGGCAGGGGGTCAGAGGAATCATTGACAAAAATGTCCCATGTGACGATATCCGAATTCCCCTGTCCTTGATCGGTAACAAGAAGAGTAACTGTGTAGTTGCCATTCTCAGTGTAGGAGTGATAGGGATTCTTCAGGGTTGAAGATGACCCGTCGCCAAAGTCCCAGGCGTAGGCTGCAGGGGGTTCAATGTTTGAATACGTGCCATTTTGAAGGCCGATTCCCCATTCGTCGGTCCCCGACCCGAAGAATGCAATTTGCAGCCATGGCTGTGTGTCAATCGTCGATGAAGATCCAGATGCTGTCGGCATCATGTTCCAAAGCCCCTCTTGATAACCCAGTACCTGATCTACTTCCGAACCTTCTCCGTCAATGAGGCTCAATCTGAATGTCCAGTCACCATCCGATGGAGGTGTGAACCAGAAGCGTCCTTCCACGGGATCGCTGTTCCCTGCAATCATTCTGTTCGTGGAACTCGAAACGACTTGTCCCTCTGAGTCAATTGACTCGATTAACACGTCCACGCGTTCATAGAATGCCTGAGAAAGAACCTGGTATTCCATTTCCACAGAATCATCATTGCCATCCCCATCCCGATCGAAAGTGGCGGATTCCGATATGCTAATCTCTGCAGGGTCAGTTATGAGTTGAGCAAACACTTCCATAGAGGCCGTCGGATACCCTTCAGGCGGCAGAGGCCCACAACTTGCATATGCATAGTCACAATCACCAATCGAACTCTCGAATCTAACAATCACCCACACATCGTCAATATCCGAACCGAATGACTGCACTAATCCCAATAGATCTGAACTAGCTGGATCCACAACCATGTTCGATATAGACCAGGTTCCGGTTGAGGAGTCCCGTTGAAGAAGGGACCCCATGAAACCTGATTCAGAAGGCTGAACTCTGATACTAAGCTGTGCACCCGTGCCTCCTGTGTACCTGTATGCGCGAACGCCCCATCCTTCGATTTCCTGTACGCCACTCCTGGCCATTTCGGACCATGTATCGTTGAAACCACTGTATTGAATCCGACATATCGTGCTGGAACAACCGAATGCGAGATCAAGATTGCTGAAGCCAAGTCCTAGCTGGTTACTATCCAACGTAGCAGCAGCCGAGAAATTCGCAAAGATGTCCGAGAATGTCGTACCAACAGGCGTCGCACCCGGCTCTGGTGAAAGTGCAAGATTGACTATGCCCTGGCTGCCCTTTGCCGAGTCCGAAATGAGCCGCTGGAAAGCGTTAGATCCCCCCATGGTATCTACGACGTACAGCATCATGAGGAAACCAGCACCATAGTCCCCATTTCTCTGATTCCACCACCTCACAGACATGTTGGATGACTCTGTCCAACCATTGGCATGTCCGACCAGGGTATTAGTTAGGCCGAATGTCAGATACGCCGCCATGTCAGCTGCCCCCTCATCGATCCAAAGGTATTCTCCGGGGTCCCTTGCAGAGTGCAAAAGGTGTGCAAACTCATGTGAAATGATTGTATTCCTCCAGGACAGGTCTTCTGAATCCATGAAGATTATTTCCCGTGCTGAAGACATTGATGGGTTGAAGTAGCCACCAATTCCTCCTCCACCATCTATTGAGAGGATCAGAAGCTCTACAGTACAGGTGTCATCAATATCTGGGACAGAACCGAAGTATGATGTTACTGTTGGTTGAATGGTATTGTCCCATGTAGTCGAGATATCATTCAGAGTCGTTGCTGGAATGGACACTCCAATTTCAACTAGTACTGCTATGCCTGCTCCGATCTTCGCCACGGTTGCATCAGTAGATTC
>JAZANC010000058.1:0-9585 GCA_036228805.1 Thermoplasmatota archaeon | reverse complement strand
GGGGCCTGAACTCGGCAGCCGCAGGAATACACGGGGTTGCAATGAGTTACGGTAGAGAGCGTCCAAAAGTGTCAATCAGGGCGATCGATTTGAGTCCTGAATTACTCGATAATCCAGAATCTGCTGCCCTTGCAATACTTGCAGAAGCAACCAGAAAGACAGGCCCTATTGAGGTAGGAATTGCCGCCGACCTCAAGAGACAAAGAATCGCTCTAAGAATTTCAGATGCACCTCCTCCCAATATGTCCCTCGACCCTAGTGACGTCTGGATTGTGAGCGGAGGAGCAACCGGAGTCACTGCAGAATGCATGATACGCCTGGCATCGAGCGACAAATCTGATTCTCCGACATTCATTTTGCTCGGCAGGACCCCCTTGGATCCGGAATTGGCCAATTTAGCCAATTCAGATGATGGGGCCATGGAGGATGAGAAGGCCCAGCTAAAGAAGCACCTGGATTCAATCAGCAGCTCCGGGAAAGTCACTCTAAAGCAATGGGAGGATGCATGGCAGTCTAGAAAACGAGCCATTGGAATTCATTCTACCCTTTCGAGACTCAGAGCCGCTGGAGCCATCGCAGAATACGTCTCCGTGGATGTCACATCAAGATCGTCCGTAGATTCAGCGATCGACTCAATCATCAGCAATCACGGGCCTGTAACCGGCATAGTGCATGGCGCGGGTATCGAGGACTCCACTCCTTTCGACTTGAAGTCGGATGAAATCGTAAAGAAGGTCATGGATGTAAAGGTAGGCGGTTGGCTGGCGATTTACGATTCACTATCTTCGAGAGATCAACCAGTTAGATTCGCCTGTTCATTCACATCCGTAGCTGGAAGATTGGGCAATGCGGCTCAACTAGACTACTGCGCAGCGAACAGGATTTTGGACGCAGAACACGCTAGGATATCCTCGGAGGATATGGTTTCAATCTCAATCGCTTGGTCACCTTGGGCCGGCGCAGGGATGGCCACCAGGGGGTCGCTAGAGACTGTATTTGATCGTGCAGGAGTGGATATGATACCTGTTGATGAGGGAGCTCGTATGTTCGTTGAGGAAGTATTGGGATCGGTGGGCACATCGGTTCTTATCGCAGGAAAATTGGGCACTCTGGACCATAGAAAATCAGTAAGAAGGAAAGAAGTCAATCTTTCTCCTCGCGCATCTTCTGAGTATGGCGACCCTCTGACTTTCCCGATGATTGAGCAGATTCTCAAATGTGATGTCGATGGAAAGACGGTCACTTCGATTTGTTTGGATCCCGATTCGCACAGATATCTCAATGATCATTCAATATCCGGAGTGCCATACTTCCCCGGGGTGATGGCCCTCGAAATGATGGCTGAGACCGTTAGTCTGTGCTCAAATAATGGCAAAGTTGCTAGTTTCGAGGATGTCGAATTTGGAATCCCTGTGAAAATCACAAGAGGTACTAAGGAAATACGCTGTACTGTTGAGCCCACACAGCACGATGGAGCCGAAATTGCATTTTCTTGCACCATAGAGTCGATAGCCCCCGGCGGGCTTGACCAAGCGATAACTCACCACAAGGCCATTGCAATATTGCGTCCTTCTGCGGGAAATGAGCCAATTCCGGATATTGTCCCGGAGGAAGAAGATGGATCCAGAATACTCGCCTCGGCAGATATCTACAATCGTATGTTCCATGGACCAAGATTCCAACCTTTGATAGGAGTGGTAGCATCCATCCAGAATGAAAATGGCCGAGGTATTGAGGCGCGTGTTCATGGGATAGGGGACATCCCCAATCCAGAATTATTCAACATGGGAGACGGTGAAGAACAACCTGGGCTGATAGCGCATCCAATGCTCATCGAGTCATGTTTCCAGGCAGCCGGTCTAACCTCAATGGATACTGACGGTGCCGACTCGCTCCCAGTGGGCGCACGTAGGATAGTACTGTCAGGTGAGATTCCATATGGTTCGATAACTGTCTTGTCCGTTAGAACAGGGTCTTCATCCGACTCTTCCACCCTGCATGATTCAGTGATAAGACTCGATGGCGCCCCTGTGCTCAAAATCGATGGACTCATGATGAAACCAATGGCTTTCTTGGACGTCGGCGAGCGCCCAGGTTTGTTGGATATGGAGTAGGGAATATGCTCCACTATGCTCCCGTATCGAATCAAGAATCACTGATGATTCATTTCGTGGAGCATTCCGTCTGTGCTGAAGATACAAACAATCCACCTCTCCTTGATCCGAAAATAATGGCTTCCAAGAGCTCTAAACGAAGATTACACCATATTTCTGGAAGACTCGCTCTCTCGAAGATCTCTCAGGCCAAAGAAGGAGACGAACTGAAAATAGTGCACGGTGCCGGGGGATGTTTATCTCGTGATGGGCGAATCTTTGCGAGATGTAGCATCTCACATTCAGATTATGGGGCTGTGGCTGTGATGACGCCTCCTGATGTGCCTGTGGGGGTGGATTTGGAACCTAAAGATCGAGAAATATCGCAGGGCGCATTGAATCTGATATTGAACGAGGAGGAACAAAACGATCCTCGAGACGAGCACTCAAGACTTCGAATATGGATGTCGAAAGAGGCCATTTCCAAAGCTCTTGGTATCGGCATGTCAATTTCGAAGCACATCACGCACGATGGAAAATCGTGGGTGGCCAAGGGATCAAGATGGTCGGTAAACAGATATGACGTCAGAATCTCTGACGTGGATCACATCGCGATGGTAGCTCTAAGAATCACGGAAGAGACTTGATGGCCTCATGTAAAATCGGAAGCGCGTCTTCCCACTGGGCCACGATCCCATAGTCAGCAACACCGAAGATCGGTGCTTCGGGGTCTTTGTTTATGGCGAGAATGTACCTGCTTGATCGCATTCCAGCTAGATGCTGAATCGCACCTGATATGCCGACTGCGATGTAGAGGGAAGGAGTAACGGTTTTCCCCGTTTGTCCAACTTGCATGCTGTGCGGAAGTCCCCATTCATCTACAACCGCACGACTAGCCCCCACCGCGGCACCAAGCGAATCAGCAACAGATTCTAACTTTTCAAAATTGGAACGATCCCCAAGACCCCTGCCTCCTGAAATTATGATGTCAGCTTCCGATACGTCAAGACGCTCTCCCGCTTTGGCAATGGCCTCCAAGATTGCGATCCTCAAGTTCTCCCCGGAATCAACCGTCGAAATATCTGCCGAACCTCCTGATTCTGCCGATTCAATTGCATTCGGACGGATCGTGATGACTGCGTCGCCACTCACGGAGATGCTTTCTACGGCTTTGCCGGAGTAAGCGGGCCTCTCGACCTTTACGCCAGGGGCTATAGCAGTCACATCCTGGATAACCGGACGCCCGAGGCTTGCTGCTATGCTCGCTGAAAGCTCCCTCCCCGTGGGAGTAGTGGCCATCAGGACAGTACCGTCGACGAGACCGGATATTGCTGTCGACCAGGCCGATGAGTCAAATACTGAAAAGCAGGCCCCATTGAGTTTTATCACCTTCTCAACGCCTTGTATCTTCGATGCCTCATCAGCACCATTTCCACCAGGCATGATTACCGTACAAGATTGACCAATGATCGATGCCGCCTTCACCAATTGTGGCAAAGTCGGATGCATTCCTTCTTCATGCGGTTCTGAAACGATTGTTACACTCATGCCATGGCCTCCTCAGATTACGTTCGCCTCTTCTCTCAGTTTGGTTACGACTTCAGAGGCGGAAGCCGCTCCTTGGAATGTCTGCCCGGCAGGCTTCTCTGGAGGGTATCCTACCGATTCAACATTCACACCACCACTTTCCATGGAAATGCCAAGATCAGCAGGAGATAGTGTTTCTATGGGCTTCTTTTTAGCCATCATGATGCCTCTTACGTTCGGTCTACGAAGCTCTTCATCACCCTTGTCGAATGCAAATACGCATGACCCATTCACAGAAACACGTTCCATCCCCGAAGAAGTCGAGCGAGTCGCCACGAAGTTACCGTCAATCGCCTTTACTTCCGATACAAGGCCCACACATGGTAGACCAAGCATCTGTGCAACGCCCGGTGCTGTGGAGCCAGAGTTCGTATCTGCTGCTTGCTTGCCTGCTAGAACGATATCCGCCTCTGATTTACGGACAGCAGCTGCCAGAGCACTCTGGAGCGATAATGATCCCGCGTCCCCCTCGTACAATACGTGCATTAGCTCATCAGCGCCAACTGCTGCGGCATCGATGAGAGACTTGGAAGAACGCTGTGGTCCAAGCGTGATCGCAACCACCTTCGCCCCTGATTCGCTCTGTAACTTGAGGGCGGCTTCAAGAGCATACTCATCATACGGGCTGATCGTCCACTTCGATATGGAGCCTTCATCAACCGATCCGCCGGCTATGCTGATTCTTGCTGTTGTATCTGGTACTTGTTTGATTAGAACGGCCACCTTCACGCGATCACCATATGTCGCCTCGGCAGCAGTCCTATCAATACAACGGAATCAGGCTTCTCTTGTGAAAGCCTGAATGCCGGTTATGTGGCGTCCTAGTATCAGGTTGTGTATGTCATGAGTCCCCTCGTACGTCTTGACAGATTCAAGATTGGCCATGTGGCGCATGACGGGGTATTCATCCAATATGCCATTAGCACCGTGGATATCTCTAGCGACACGCGCAATCTCTAGAGCTATGTCGACATTATTCATTTTTGCAAGAGAGATGTGCTCGGGCACCCACTCTCCTGAGTCTTTCTTGACGCCCAAGTGGTATGCAAGAAGTTGCGCTTTCGTAATCTCGCGAAGCATCCAAGCCAGTTTATTCTGCACCAACTGATAAGCCGCTATGGGATGATCGAACTGAATCCGACTCATCGCATAGCTTCTGGCTGAGTCGAAGCATGACTGAGCAGCACCAACCGCGCCCCATGAGATTCCATACCTTGCATTGTTAAGGCATGAAAAAGGTCCTCTGAGCCCTTTGACGCCTGGCAGAATCCTATCTTTCGGGATCCTGCAGTCTTGGAATACGAGTTCGGATGTAACGCTAGCCTTCAGGGAGTGCTTTCCCTTCATCTCGGGCGCGGAGAAGCCCTCGTCTCCCTTCTCAACAATGAAACCCCTGATGACTCCATCTAATTTGGCCCATACGATTGCCAAGTCAGCAATAGTCCCATTCGTTATCCACATCTTCGCCCCATTCAGAATGTAGTGGTCGCCATCTTCTTCGGCTTTGGTCACCATGTCGCCAGGATTCGAACCGTAATCTGGCTCAGTCAATCCAAAGCAACCGATCAATTCTCCAGTTGCCATCTTGGGCAGATACTTCTCCTTTTGCTCCTCGCTTCCGAAATCCCATATGGGGTACATCGCAAGAGAACCTTGCACACTCGCGAAAGATCTGATCCCACTATCCCCTCTTTCCAATTCCCGGCAAATCACGCCATATGCGGTGTAAGAAAGTCCAGGGCACCCATACCCCTTCAACGGAGCTCCTAATATTCCCATGCCGCCAATCTCTTGGCGCCATTCATCTAGGAAGACTCCTTCTCTGCAAGCATTCTCTATTTTTGGGATGACGGATTCATCCACCCAGTCTCTCACAACATCGCGAATCATGCGCTCTTCGTCCGTAAGGAGTGAATCAACATCGTAGAAGTCGAGTGCCTCGTATCCCATAATATCGATTCAACCGCCGAGGCAGAGTCCCTTCAAGGTTCGCACTTCGATTTCATCTGCCCGATCTAGTGGACCATATCCCAATTGCCATCACGCCCATGATTCCAAATGATAGCATGGTCACTAATTTCGGCAGTCCCTGAGCTACACCTACCTCTTCGGGAACTAGTAAAGCAACAGTCCCGTCTCGCGTTATAATCCAATGATCCTCGTTATCGCCTGCCCATACTCCTGTTATGGTCGAGCCACTTACGCCGAATGATTGGCCAACGATAGCTTCGTTGGTGAGCCACGTGAATGTGCCATCGCCCGGAGGCCGATGTTCCATGATTTCAGCCGGCGTCGCCGTGATTAGAATTTGCTCGGAAGAGACCAATGATACAGAGCGGGGCGTCCCATCGAATCCTTCCAGAGCTTGCATGCTCAACCCAACTACGCCTGATTCAAACTCAATCTCCGCAATCGAACGATCCATGGATATTGCAACACAAACAGGCTCCCCGCCAGACCTACAAACAATATCTGCCCAGGATGAGCCACTTCCTCCAATCCAAGATAGGACGTGATCCCTATCGATCATTCCAATACCTTCCTCAGCGGACGCCACCAAACACACGAATGGATCCGGCAGACAGTCTATGCTCGATATTGACGAGCCACCAGTGCCTGGTATGGGCAAAACCTCCGAACTACCGTTTCCCGATGGACGCATGCGATACAAGGTGCCATCCGAACTCCCCAGATACGCCCACTCCCCATTCGCATTCCAGGACACGGCCTGCATATCGTCATACCCCACTGTCTGGGCTGATGTTGCTCTCTCTATCGAATGGTCGGAAACCGCATACCTCAGGACTGAACCGTTTTCACCTACAATCAGTGCTGTATTGCCGCCAGGGTGATAATCCGAATCTAACAAGTCCGAATCCAGAATATTCGCAAGGGGAATCATGGTGCTTGGAGACGACTTATCCATTGATACAGCATATCCTTCTGCACCTACGACCACGACCCAATTCGAAGCCGGGTGAATAGCAGCATCTTCTATGCCCGGGTCATATTCTATCAAAGTAAATGAGTGATCAATCCTCACCACTGAGCCATCTTCTGCAATTGCTGTAGGGACCATTCCCAGCAACATCAGAAACACTAGCAACCTCGCGGCCATGATGCTCGGCATGCCCCATACTGCTTAGCCACTGCGTTTAGCAGGTAGACCCGTCTACTACGGACAGCCTTCAAATCCCTTCGGACATCCCACGGCACATGGAGCGCTTCGATGTAAAGCGAGGAGTAGTCAAGACAGTGGCAGCAGACGGGGGCCTATCGTCCCTGGCAAAGAGATATTTCGACAATGTCGAAAAAACCGACTCACAGGCATTCATGGCCTCTCACGGGATCATGACCTCAATCGAAGGGAAGTATGATGATTCAGGTGCGCTGATTGTGGATGTAACGAACGTTCCTCCGAATTTCGACGATCCGGATGCGATGCGCGCCGCGATGGATGCCAGAAAGCGATGGACACAGTTTCTCGATGAGGCAACAGGATACAATTCAAAGCAGAGGGGAGATAAAGCAAAGGAATGGGCCAAGAAAGCAACGAAGGCCAAGTCAGGGGTTTCATCGGCTCGGCACTTCATGTCGATGTCAGAGAACTTGTCGGAAGATGTTAGATCTCAGGCAAATGCACTCATTGAGGAAATAGAAGAGGCACTGGAGAACGGGGAAAACACCCGTGCAGCTGGAAGAGCAGAGAAGCTTGGCAAGCTGCTGAGCGCGTGAGGACTCGATATGGAAAAATTAGACGGATTCAGCGAGGCCGCCAATGCCACAATGGTCCGTATGTTCGCAAATGTCGAAGAGGTCGTCGGAGCCGATCACGTCGCTTCTGTAATCGACGGCTCACCCAGTGCGGGAGGCGACGATATCATTCGAGCATACATCGGCCTTGAACCAAGCGGCAAGGCCCATCTCGGATGGATACTGATTGCGGATTGTATCGGCAACATGCTCAGGGAAGGCGTCAACGTTACCATACTGTTGGCTGATTGGCATGCATGGGTAAACGACAAGTTTGGTAGAGACATGGAGAAGATATCAACTGCAGCCGACTACATGTCAGAGGTGTTCCGTGTTCTTCTAGATCACCCTCCCGAGGGGGAAACAGCAGGACATATCAGATTCCTTAGAGCCAGTGATCTGATGGACGAGGGCGCCTACTGGGAGACCGTTCTGAGATGTTCAAAGGGAATGAGTTTGTCCAGAGCTAGACGTACCTTTAGCATAATGGGGAGGGCCGAGGACTCATCAGATGACGACTTGGCCGCATTCTTCTACCCCCCTATGCAGGCAGCAGATATCTTCCGCCTGAAAGTCGACATAGCCTTCGGGGGGATGGATCAAAGGAAGGCCCACATGTACATGCGCGATGTGGCTGATAGGAATGGCTGGAATAAGGCAACATGCATCCACACGCCAATGCTTTCGGGACTGAAGGGAAAACAAGGCGGACGTATGGACTCATTCGACCACAAGATGTCGAAGTCGGATCCCTCCAATGCGATAATACTCCACGATTCCCAAAATGCTCTACGCAAGAAACTCCGAAAGGCGTTTCTGGATATACAAGATTCAGATTCGCCAGTTTTCGAGATTATAAATCACATCATACTGCCCAAACTCGGGAGCATTAGAGTCACCCCCAAACCAGAGTTCGGCGAGCCTTCAGAATGGAACGATATCGATCAATTGACTAATGCAGTATCAAATGGCGATTTACACCCATTCGATCTTAAGATGGCCACTGCAGATTCCCTCTCTCAAATTCTTGACCCCCTAAGGGAGTATTTTGATTCAAATAACCAATTAATGAATCAGATAATGGAAATCACTGGCTAAACCGGTAATGCCCCACACCACGCCTCAAGAGTGGCATGAATGGGGATTCCGCTAAATATCAAGTCAAGGCCGTCGGCGCGATGGCTCCATCCGTGGGTATCGATGACATCGCAATTCACATACCTCGTCTTTATTTCGATATCAAGGATTTCGCAGAATTCAGAGGTGCGGATTACGGTAAGCTGAATCGGGGTCTAGGGCTCTCTGCAATGGCCATCCCCGACGTGCATGAAGATACAGCTACAATGGGCGCAAATGCCGTAGCCAGGGTCATCGACAGGAATAAGATAGACCCTGGAAAAATCGGTAGGATATACCTGGGGACAGAATCCGCACTTGATGGCTCCAAACCAACTGCTACGTACATCATGGACATGCTCGAGCAGAGGTACGCAAAGAAGTACGGAGTCGACTGTTTCAGGAATTGTGACGTTGTAGACATGACATTCGCTTGCATCGGTGCTGTTGACGCCATGCACAACACGCTGGATTGGGTTGCAAGAGGGGGTTTGGACCAAGATCGAATAGGTGTAGTGGTGTTTGCTGATAATGCGAAGTATGATCTGGGATCATCCGGGGAATACACGCAAGGCGCTGGCGGAGGAGCAATCCTCATCCGCCACAATCCCAGATTACTCGTCATACCCGACATATGGGGGGTATCTACTATGCCCGTTCATGATTTCTTCAAACCCAGGAGGGAGATATCCAGGCGATCGATAGTCGAGACAGTCCTCGAACTCGCTTCTGAAGCCGGCCAAAACCTCAGAAAGAACCTCTCTGAGAAGATTATGAGGATGATCGACAAGTCGGATAAGAGGGACCATACACTATTCGAATCCGAGACCCTCAAGGTACACAAGGACACTCCTGTTTTCGACGGAGCGTTTTCTAACAGATGTTATTCGGAATCCGTCAAGCAAGCATTCATCAATTTCCGGTCGAAAGCAATGTCTGCAGGGAGATACGACCCCGATGAGGACAAAATATTGACCGATCAATGGGCGAGAATAATCGTCCATCTCCCATACGCCTTCCAGGCAAAGAGAATGTT
>JAZANC010000057.1:0-5209 GCA_036228805.1 Thermoplasmatota archaeon | reverse complement strand
TCATCTGGCATAAGGCCGATACAACTTGCCCCAGAAGACCCGGTTCCCGCTTCAATGCCGATATGGTTTGGGACGCCTTCCGAGGTCGAGTCGCAATCAGACTCTCGAGGGGTGCCTTGCACAGTAGACAATTTAGAGACAGCAATATCTTCTGCCATAATGGGCCCAACGGCATCTGTCAAGCATCTTGTTTTTGGTGTGGATTCCGGTCCTAGGCCCGGTCTCGCATGGATGTCTTGCGGCAAATTATTGGGCACAGTTCAACTCGAGTCAGTGGATGAAGCACCCGATCATATAGGGTCAATTGTTCAAAGTATATCTCCCAAAACCTACGTCGTTCGCGTGGGTGACGGTTCTCGAACCATTGCAAGGAGACTTGCCAACGTGTGTTTGGCTAGAGGTCATGTTGTCGAATTTGTTGATGAGAGAAGAACATCAAGGGGTTCAAGGCACGATCATTCGGCTTCCGCTGTAAGAATAGCACGAAAAATCGGGACTCGGGTTATTCAGCGATTAGTTGTCGATCCGACAGATGGAGAATTAAGAGAGATTCAGAGAAGATCCCGTACAATATCTGAGGGCAGGCTCACAATTCCAAGATCCCTCGCAAAGGCAGTAGCCGTAGGTCGCATGTCTATGCATGAAGCCATAAAGGCACATTCTAATCGCGTCACAGCCAACTAGTCAATCAGGCCACGTCGATATTCTCTTGTACGATCGACACCGGGAAACCTGTCCTCAGATTCTCTGTAAACAGTCTTCATATTTTTTATGAAATTCGCCTCTTGTGTGATGATTTTGACCTTTTTAACTCCAGGGTCATCCCCAGAATCCATCCATGCAAGAACAATTTCCATGGTCATCCTTGCACCTTCGCGATGAGGATATTGGAATATGTCCATACTGAGAGGTGGAAGAACAATTGTATCTCGATTCTTTATCCCTTCAATTTCCTTGAACAATGAAGCATAAGCTGCTTTGAGAAGCTCTCTTCGATCGCTGTCCTGTGTCGGACGTCGACAATCAGGTCCAACCACATGGACAAGACTTCCATGTGGAAGTGAAAACGTAGGAGTCACTACTGCCTCGCCAACCCCACAAGGCGGCAGATTCTCTTTTCGTCGCTCAACCGCGATTCCATGAGTATGTTCCCGGAGTTCGGGGCCAGCGGCTTGATGCACCATTTCATCGACGCCTTCCCTACCTGCGAGACGATTATTTGCAGGTGTTACCAGCACATCCCCCTCCTCTTTTGTGAGGTCCCCATACATTACACGAACCTGCCCATGAAGGCATTCTCTCACGATGATGGTGTCAGCCATACAGCCGGCCGAACCGACTCCGACCTATATCCCCATCGACTGAAAGTGGTAATTTTACGAAGCATTCATGACTTTGATACTGTCATTACCCCACATGGCGACAGGATTTGTGCTGATCAACGTTGAACCTGGATCTGAAATAGAGGTCCATAAGGCAGCATCAAAAATGGATTTCGTGTCGGAGGTAAATGTTCTATTTGGCGACCATGATTTGATTGTGAAGGTCGAGGCAGATTCAGTTGGCGATATAGCCAGAATGGTAGTTGAGAGCATACGCTCCATAAGCGGCGTAACGACCACAAAGACCCTCGCATGCGCTGAATTTTAAGAGGGCTGAAAGACGTTTTTTCTTCCCCCGAGGTGCCATTTTTTACCCTCCCACCCTCGCAGTCAATCGAAATCGGGGAAACGGATATATATGCAACAGCATGCTTATGGGTCGGAGGTATTGTACCATGAGTGACAAGAAGTACTTCGTACTGCTAAACAAAGACGGAAGCGATTCGGACCACGTGTTCGTTTCGAAGCAACCCCGAGGAGCTGCCCTAAAGGCCGCAACTCGAGGACATACCAGCATCGAGCTGAGAGAGAGGGGGACCAACAGGGTTCACTGTTTCACTGGCTCAGTGTCTATGGTGGACAGGCCAGCTTCTGGCCCTGCATGGCTTCCTGCTAAGATCAAGAAGGCCAATGTGAAGAAGTCAGGCATCAGGCGCCTTTGAGTGCCTAAACCTGCCTTGATCATAGGTTAGAATTACGCAACACCTCCGAGGGCAACTGCTCTCGGAGGTTATTATTGCTCATTCAAGACGTTTCATTCATTCAACGCTTGATTCCAATTTTCCTAGCAATCATTGCAATTGGATCATAGTACTCTGTCACGACTCTTTCCTTGAGAGGTATAATTGCATTATCTGTTATGTTGATTCCTGCTGGGCATACTTCAGTACAGCATCTCGTGATATTGCAGTAACCTATGCCGAAGTCATCTTTAATCTGAGGTATACGGCTTTCAGTATCTAGTGGATGCATTTCTAGTCCTGCCATTCTTACAAAGAATCTCGGACCTGCAAATTTGTCAAATTTCTCATGTTCTCTGAGAACATGGCACGTATTCACGCATAACATACACTCTATGCACTGCCTGAACTCCTGAATCCTATCCGCTTCATTCTGATTGAACTCCCAGTCAAGTTTATCGGGGCCATTTACCGGAACCATCTTCTTATTCATCTCGTAAGCCCAACTAACATCAGTGACCAGGTCACGAATTAGTGGGAAACCCTGCATTGGACGTACAGTAACTGGCTCATTCTCAGGCGTCTCTTCCATGATGTCTGACATTCTGGTCATACACATCAGGCGAGATTTGCCATTGACTTCTGCAGAGCAGGAGCCGCACTTTCCCGCCTTGCAGTTCCAACGACACGCTAAATCAGGAGCTTGTTCTGCTTGTATTCTGTGGATGACGTCTAGAACAACCATGCCTTCATCATATTCGACTTCATAGTCAGACATTTTGCCAACTGATGATTCAGTTCTCGGATGGCTAGCATAGGGCCGCTCCCCTGTGTGGCTTCTGAATACCCGAAAAGTCACTTGCTTCTTCATCAGGAATCACCGTCCAGGTCATCAGAATCGAGCAATTGCTTCAAGTCATCTGGTATTGGCGGATAACTCCTATGATCAATTTTCATACTTCCATCCGAACCTTTCGTAATTACGCTGTTTACTTTACCCCAGGAATCATGGTCAGGTGCTGGAAAATCATCACGTGTATGCCCGCCGCGACTCTCTTCTCGTTCTAGAGCTGCAAGAGCACACATTTGGCTGACATCAATCATGGCCTCTAGCTCAAGAGCTTGATGCCAACCCGGATTGTAAATCAGTCCGCCCCCGGGTGAACAAGATTGTGAACGTAATCTCAACGCCTCAAGATCATCTAGCGCCTCCACCAACTGTTTTCGAGTTCTGATTATCCCTACTTTTTCTTGCATCATCTCCCTGAGATCATGTACAATAGCAGCGGGGTTCTCCCCTCCCTCACGATTCAATGGAGCCATCATGTGTTCGATGCCGTTTTGTATTTCATCTTCTTCTATTTCTCCCCACGACTCCATAGCAGATGCCGCTTTCGAAGCATATAGGCCCGCCCTTCGTCCAAATGTCACAAGATCTGAAAGAGAGTTTCCGCCCAATCTGTTAGCCCCATGCAATCCCGTTGCAGATTCTCCAGCGGCATATAGGCCTGGAACAGTCGACTCTTGGGATTCAGGATCCACTCTCACTCCTCCCATCACATAATGCGCCGTTGGCCCCACTTCCATCGGCTGCTTTGTTATGTCCACTCCTGCAAGTTCCTTGAACTGATGATACATACCGGGTAATTTCTTGCGAACCTGATCAGCCGGTCGCCATGATATATTGAGATACGCTCCACCATGCTCACTAGCTCGACCTGCTGCCTTTTCACTGTTAATTGCCTTTGCAACCACATCGCGAGTCAGAAGCTCTGGAGGCCTCCTATTCGTAGCCTGTTTATCCGATATTACTTCTTGAACCCATGCTAGAGCCTCTTCTTCAGTATCTGCGAACTCATCCCTGTACATCTCAGGGACATAGTTGAACATGAAACGATCCCCTTCTGAGTTTCTTAACATGCCCCCCTCCCCCCTTACTCCTTCAGTGACTAGTATGCCACGAACGCTTGGCGGCCATATCATGCCAGTCGGGTGGAATTGAACGAATTCCATGTCGCCCATTTCTGCACCGGCCCAATATGCCAATGCATGACCGTCCCCAGTATATTCCCAAGAGCCCGAGCATACTGACCAGCACCGAGTTATTCCTCCTGTGGCAAGTACAATGGTTTTCGCTTTGAAGACATGAGCTCTTCCCCTCTGCCTATCATATGCCAAACATCCCGATATCCGTCCATCAGAGGTGAATAATCTGCATACCGTAAATTCCATGAAAACGTCCATTCCCATATGCACCCCTTTTTCTTGGAGAGTCCGAATTATTTCGAGTCCAGTGGCATCTCCGATGTGCGCAAGCCTAGGGTATGTGTGACCACCAAAATTTCGCTGATTGATACGCCCTTCTCGAGTTCTATCGAACACTGCCCCCCATGTCTCAAGCTCTCTTATCCGATCGGGAGCTTCTTGAGCATGGATACGTGCCATTCTCCAGTCATTGAGATATTTTCCACCCTTCATCGTGTCTCTGAAGTGCGTCTTCCATGAATCACGAGAGTCCTTGTTAGCAAGTGCAGCGGCGGCACCCCCCTCTGCCATCACGGTATGTGCCTTGCCCAACATCGATTTGCAGACCAATGCCACGCTGACACCCATGGAACTGGCCTCAATAGCAGCTCTGAGGCCTGCCCCGCCCGCTCCGATTACGACGACATCATGCTCATGAGATTCGTAATCGTACATTCAATCACCCCATTATGAAACTAGGATCGCTAATTAGACCTTCAGCAACTGAAAGAACGAATATATCCCCCAGGAAAACCATTGCAAGAGATGTCCAAAACCAGAGATTGTGGCTAGTATTATGGCGGCTTGAGAATCTGAATATTCGTCCGGCCACAGATGAAATACCACCTCGCCATTGGTCAAGAGAACCTCCAAAAAGGTGTCTGAATGCATGACATGAGATTACGTACATAGTCAGTAGAAAAGACTCCAGTGCGAGAATCAGGGTGCCTATGGAGAATCCCCAAGAACCGTCGAATCTCATTGTGCGAACTACATCGTAATATTTCAACGAGAGGATAATGACTGCAAGATAGAGCATGTAGCGATGAATATTGTTGATGATGAATACTCCTCGCTCTCCCGAGTAACCAACTCCGTGATTGATCTCTGGCTTCGCAACCA
>JAZANC010000056.1:0-4668 GCA_036228805.1 Thermoplasmatota archaeon | reverse complement strand
CAAAGAACGGATGCGCTCAATGCCCTGAGCATCCAACTGATCACGGAGATTTGCGATCTTCTAGACTGGACGCGCGCGAACTCGGTTCCCGAAGGCGGTAACCTGAGAGTACTCCATATCCGAGGGGAGGGGAAGCACTTCTGCGCAGGGGCCGACATCCAGATGATGCGGGATGCCGGTTCCAAATCCCCCTCAGAGAATCGCGAGGATTCGGCAAGACTCGACAGACTCTTCCATGGCTTGTGGTCACACCCATGCTTCACAATTGGCTGCATACAGGGCGTAGCGCTCGGCGGGGGAGCCGGGCTCGTAGCTTGCTTGGACCATGTGATCGCAGAACCAAGAACCAGGATCGCGCTATCAGAAGCCAAGCTGGGGATCCTGCCCGCCGTCATCGGCCCCTACGTCTATCGCCGCCTCGGAAGCGCTCATTTCCGACGGCTCTCCATGCGTGCTTCAAGAATAGACGCCAATGAGGCTCTCAGGATCGGCTTCGTCGATGAAATAGTGGATTCGACGTCTGACTTCGAGGATGCGGCGAGGGTGGTGGCAGACGACGTCATGACAACAGCCCCAATTGCGGTTTCGAAGGCCAAGTCCCTCACCTCTACATTCGACAGATGGACGGGTAGCGACGAGGATCTGCGTGATTACACGCTAGACCTCACTAGCGAGATGAGGGGCTCTCCCGAGGGACAGGAAGGACTCTCGGCATTCCTCGAGAAAAGAAATCCGGATTGGAGGAGCTAGATTACGGGCAGTCACCCTCGATCAGGTGTAGCAGCATGTCTGAGGAAATCATCGTAACCATTCTCGGAATAGCCCAAGACGGCGGAGTCCCCCACCTCGGATGTGTATGTGACACCTGCAAACGATTCTCGGAAGAAGGACGGCAGCTATCCCCCACATCACTCGCAGTAAGGGACGGAGACGAACTCCACCTAATCGATGTGACACGTGATCTGGACAGGCAGACGAGGATGCTAGATGGAAGCGCCCGGATGATAACTGACGTATGGCTCACCCATGGTCATCTCGGCCATGTTGACGGGCTCGGGCTATTCGGCAGGGAGGTCATGGCTTCCAGAGGGATTCGGCTCCACGCCAGTGAATCTATGTTCCACCTGATCCAAGAAACACCGCTCTGGAACGCACTCCTCGATCAACGGGTATTCATCAAGAAACAATTCGACTCAGGACATGAGATACAGGTATCCAAAAATCTCTCATTAGTGCCTATAAAAGTCCCACATCGAGATGAGTGGAGCGATACGCATGCCTTCCTGCTGCGCGGACCAAATCGCGCTCTCCTCCACCTGCCGGATCACGACCACTGGGCCGATACTCTGGAACAGGTCGGATACGACTCGATTAGAGAATGGATTTCCAGCATAAAGGCAGACGTCATTCTCATGGATGGAACCTTCTGGAGCTCTGATGACCTGCCACGTCAGAATTCCATCCCCCATCCGCCGATCCTCGAATCAATCAACAGACTGGGTCCAAGGGGGGAAGGCGACCCGGATATACGATTCATACATCTCAATCACTCCAATAGGGCATTGAGCCAGATCGATATCAGAGAAGACCTGATGGGCTGGTCGATAGCCTCAGAGGGCGATGAGATTATCCTGTAATCGACGACAAACCCAGCAACAATTCAATGAACGCATCTGACGTGGGGGGCACTATGGGGACGCCAGAGTGGATGATGGAGGCGATCACTCCCTTCAGCTCCGTACTCGTTGCCAACAGAGGCGAGATTGCAGTTCGTGTTCTTCGAGCTGTCCGTGAATGCGGATTAAGGGGGATCGCAGTTTACAATGATCTGGACTCCAATTCCATGCATCTCAATTTTGCAGATGAAAAAATCAGGCTGCCAGGAGAGGACCTTGCGAGCACTTACCTGTCGATGGATGCGATACTGGATGCCGCCAGGGCATCAGGGGCGGATGCGGTACACCCGGGGTACGGCTTTCTCTCCGAAAGGTCAGAATTCGCCGACAGGGTGATTGAATCTGGATTGATTTGGATAGGGCCATCTGCTGATGCGATTCGAACCATGGGGGACAAGATAAGGGCAAGGGAGGCGATGGTCGATGCCTCGGTGCCTGTGATCCCTGGCAAGTCAATCGAAGTCTCAGATGACGAAGACCCCTTGCCTCAACTAGCCGCCGCTGCAGCAGAAGTGGGCTACCCGCTACTCCTCAAGGCAAGTGCAGGAGGAGGCGGCAAGGGCATGCGCATGGTCGAGGAGCCCAAGCGCCTCCGGACGGAGTATGATGCAGCCTCAAGAGAGGCAACTGCAGCCTTCGGGGATGGAACCGTGTATGTCGAACGCCTCCTCAGGAGAGCAAGGCACATCGAGATCCAGGTATTCGCAGACCGCCATGGGAATGTAATCCACCTCAATGAGCGAGACTGCTCTCTCCAGAGGAGGCATCAGAAGGTGATAGAAGAGGCACCATCCCCCGCAGTGAATCCTCGCCTGAGGTCTATGATGGGAGAGGCCGCGGTGCAAGCAGCCCGAGCGGTTGATTACGAAGGCGCGGGAACAGTCGAATTCCTCCTATCAGACAAGGGCGAGTTCTACTTCCTGGAAATGAATACAAGGCTCCAGGTCGAGCATCCGGTCACTGAGCTCATCACAGGCCTCGATCTCGTTCATATGCAAATCTCAGTTGCAGCTGGTCTACCTCTTCCAATAAAACAGTCCGAAGTGGGAATCTCGGGGCATGCCGTGGAGGCGCGTCTGTACGCTGAAGACCCATCCACAGGATTCCTGCCATCCATCGGCCCCATAGCCCGTTTCGATACGCCTGATGGACCAGGCATACGAGTCGACACGGGCGTACGTACGGGGGACGAAGTAACCACTGCATTCGATCCGATGCTTGCCAAGGTCATAGTCCATGCACCCGACCGCGCATCAGCAATCAGGAGACTCGATCAGGCCCTATCCCAAATCATCCTGCACGGAGTCCGTTCGAACATCGGATTTTGCAGAGAGATGATAGTCTCCGACACCTTCTCCGGACCGGGCGTCACGACCGACCACCTCGATGACATGGACCCCCCGCCCCGGCCCGAGGAGCCGATCAGGGGCATACTGTCCGTGATAGCCTCAGCAGCAGAGCGCCTCGGCCTCCACAGGGCAGCAGTGAACACTGGGTCATCCGTTGTCGATCAGCACACTGGCCACACAGGAGATCCCTTCCGAACGCTGTCTCGGAATTTCCCATGAGGTGATAGAATGGATTGGAAGATTGACGGAGATGACAAAACATGGTCAGTGAGACTACGTTCTGAGAAGAACAATCTGTTCGTCGACAGATTGCAATCTGAGGATACCGAGGTGGATCAGGACTTCTCGATCAGCTATGACGAATCACGCGGGTCGATCATCATCGAGAGTCTTGGAAGGACGTATCGGGCAGATGCCACGAAGGTCGGGGACGCGTGGTGGGTATCGCTCGATGGGAAGACGCATATCGTCCGAGAGAGGAGCCAAGACTCTACCTCATCGGATGCGGACGAAGGCGGTCTCACGGCACCTATGCCGGGTACCGTCAGGGAGATCCTCGTGAAAACCGGCCAGAGAGTCCGCGAGGGCCAGCCGATGATGATCCTCGAAGCCATGAAGATGGAGCATCAGATTTCCGCACCTGAGCCGGGAGAGGTGTCTTCCATCTACTTCAAGGAGGGAGATAGAGTCGACACGGGCGAAATCTTGATTTCAATCGCGACTCAAGACTCTTCCAAATCATCCGATCCAGACTGAGAAAAACCCTCTGCAGGTAAGAAAGGATGCTGAAGCAGTGTATAGTGACTGTTCCTAATTTATTCAGTCAATTCTATCATGCTCTTGGCATCTATGCCGTCAACCTCACATTCCCAGACGGTCCTCACATGCCATCCAAGATTGACCAATCTTTCCTGTTTCGATATATCTCTCTCCACATTCCGCTCAAACTTGGGTTTCCAATATCCGATATTCGTCTTCGGCATAGAGGGTTTACAATTCGGACACCGATGCCAGAAGCACCCATGGACGAATATCGCAATTTTCCTACCGGGAAAGCATATGTCCGGACGGCATATGTACCGTCCTTCTGAGTCATCTATCCTCCAATGAATCCTGTATCCGGGGAAACCCGCATCCCTGAGCATGCGTCTAACTGCTAGCTCGGGCTTCGTATCCCGGCTTCGATTGCCCTGCATTGTCTTCCTCACAGCAGGGGAGGAAGCAGGGGGGGATACGCCACTCATGTAGACTGCATGTGGAACATGCACATCACCATATCGAATGAGATGCGACCACCATTCTCATGCACCTGATGCCCTTCGATTTGATAGTGGGCGACGAGTCCCTGGTGTCCAAGATCCTAACAAACCCCCTCTTTCGCGGTTTTCTGATCTTCTCGATCTTCCGAGCCTTCTACGGTGCAGCGATACTCGGGGTCACATGGTTCCTGGCCACCAATGACGAGACTCCTTGGTGGACGTCGATCTTATTCCTATTGTTCTCGATGATTCTGAGCCGCATCATATTCAGGCTCATCAAGAGGCGCTGGCCGAATCTGTGGAAGCCATCCGACACGAACCAATAATCATGCCACAGACGTAAATCATGGGATATCAAATTCGTTCGAGGTGAGTTCGACCACC
>JAZANC010000055.1:0-4493 GCA_036228805.1 Thermoplasmatota archaeon | reverse complement strand
AGTGAAAGAGCATCAAAAACATATGTTGTAGGTGTCTATGGGAATACTATGACTACAAATCCGAGATCCTTGGAAACGGCCATTTCCGTTCTTGAGCATATAACCCCTGAATTACGTCAAAATATCAGGGAAAGGGGTAAAGAATTCGTAAGCAAATTAGAGAAATTATCTGCAGCAATGCCCGGATGCATAACAAAGGTCCAGGGAACTGGACTTCTGCTCTCAGCAGAATTAGACCCTGCGCAATTTGCAGTGGTGGGGGCGGACGGCGTCGAGCAATGGTGTCGGAGAAATGGACTAGGGGTGATACACGGAGGCATGAATGCGCTAAGATTCACACCTCATTTCCTAATCACATCGGAAGAAATTGACATGATCGTATCACTCGTACAATCTTGTCTGAAATCATTCATGGAGGATGATCAGATGCAAACCGAAGCAATCCTTGCAAACTGAGAGGTGACTATGCCGGGAGTGGCTGAGGTCCTGGGTCCAAAAGGACCTCTCAGGGATGCTATAGCATCCCGGCTTGAGACAATACCGCTTCAACAGCAGAATGATGATTTACAGAAACTCGAGATTGGAGTTGGTATCGAGGCATCCTGTCTTTCCATCCTCCCATGGAACGAAGAAAAGAGCTCTACAAATTTGCAACTTATACTCGTGAGGGACGTCATAACGGACACCTGCGATCCTATGTGGGAAGATGGTACTTTCCATTCAATAATCGCCGATGCGATATCCGGTTCCCCCATGGATTCTAGAATTCAAAAGCCGAGATTCTGGTTGCCTGTAAGTGATGTTGCTGAAGCAATACGGATAATGATCATAGAAAACAAATTACCCCTATCTGGTCAACCATTGGTGATGGCTGGGAGGAGACCATGGTGGCCCGAAGAAGTTTATGCTGAGGCAGCACATCTCTGGAATCGTTATTCTGCTTCAGTAGAAGGAACGCACAGGCCGAGTACCCTCGAAGAGCCCCCCATAACGCCATTACCAGTAGGACACGGCAACATCCCTAGACCAAATCTTGATCCTATCGATAGACACATGAGAAACTGTGGCGAGCCTCACGGCTGGAGGCCCTCTGGATCCCTAAGACTCGCTATAATGCGAGTATTCGCCAATCTACACGAATGAGGATGTATCATCCGTTTCGGATGCTGCTGATCTTCATACGAACATCCTGTGCAGCGCCCTTTGCGGACTGCATTGCCTTGCGAACACGAGTCATGGCCGCATTGTTCCCATTGTCGGACTTGACCGCATCCGCCATGGCCTCGTTCAATTCATCAATCATGTTCTGTACCATATCTGCAATAGACATAGGCCGGCCGAGTGAAGAGTACTCTTTGAATATTCGCTAGACTCATTGACGAAGTAATGCTGCTCCAAGTATTGGAAGAATCACGCTAGCCTCTCCTTCAATCAGGATGTGAGGAGCATTTGGCCTTATTTTACCCCAAGATATCGCTTCACGAAGCCTTGCTCCGGATAATGAACCATCGTATTCTGGAGCAGTTGAAATACCAATCGCCGAGTCAAGTCCCCCTCTGTATTGATTCCACCAAATCACATGATGCTTGCTGATTCCGCCTCCCACCATTAGCGCATTCGCTTTTTGGGACGTCCATGAGAGATCAGAGCATATTTCTTCATCTGCAAGAACGTCAATCATGAATGAAGGACTCTTTTGCCTATACATGAATAATTGTGCCCCGATCGATCCATCCGTTATACCTGGAATTACGATTGGAATCCTGTGTTTAGCAGCCCAGTAAAGGAGACTCCCCTCATCTTCTATTCGATCTCCTAATGCCCAACATAGCTCAACAGTACCGAAACCATTCCATGTAGAATCGCCCGATATACGCCTCTCTTCCTCTATCTCGCTCAACCAGGGTAGAACCTTTGCTTCGAGAATTTCTCCATAGCATTCATTGGGAATGATAACATTGCCAAGGCGATTGAGTCCCTGTTGGCCAAGTGCAATATCATCCAATTCGAAATCTCCATGGAAATAATGCCTGTATGTTCTTGCAAGATCATGGTCCAGTGTGCCACAGGTTGTAACTATGACATCAACTAGACGTCTTTTTACCAATTCAAGGAAGAAGCCACGAGTACCTGTCGCACATAGAGCAGCAGGGAAGGAAACCCAATTGACAACGCCTTCACTTCCTGCTTCTTCGAACATCATGGATAGCATGTCCCTCGCCTTGGCTAATTTTGTAGCGGTAAAACCTCCGGCCAAAGACATCTGATCAATTAGGTCGGAAGTATTCTGAATTTTATTGAAATTATAATCCAAAACAGGCTCTTCGAAGTCACTCGGATCGTACCCGGCCATGCTTTTGGCTCCCGCATCAAGATTTCAATTGGTCGTATGGTGAAGTTCAGAAATTCTGTCTCTAATAACGGCTGCTCTTTCAAAGTCAAGCCTAGCCGCCGCCGCCTTCATCTCTCTCTCCAATTTTTCTAGAAGCCGTTCCATCTCCGAATCCTCAACCCTTCCAACCAACGCCTCTTCGGCTGCGTCAACCCACTCCGGCTGAGAAATCGACTCAAGAACTGAATCCGAAGAGGTCCAGGCCCCTGCGCCCAGATCAAACTTCTTTGCGAAAGTGGATACGTCTCTGGTACGTCTTTTCTTTGCTATCAAACGCTTGCCACCTTTGGCGCCGCGCCCTGCAACTCCTGCAAGCAAGTTTTCTGCTTCATCCCCCATTGTCGGTAGTGCTTTCTTGATAGTTCTTGGAACCACACCGTGATCTTGATTGTATGCTTCCTGTCGTTTTCTGCGTTCAGTGGTTTGCCTAATTGCGCCTTCCATCGCAGGAGATATGCTATCTGCGTAGAGTATGACCGAACCTTTCTCATTACGAGCCGCGCGACCGATGGTTTGTAGGAGGCTGCGTTCATTTCTGAGAAAACCCTGAGTAGCCGCATCAAAAATCGCAACGAGCGAAACTTCGGGAATATCCAAACCCTCTCTCAGGAGATTTATTCCGACAATGACGTCAATATGGCCAATTCTCAATGCCTTGATGATTTCAGAACGCTCAATGGTATCTATTTCTGAATGGAGATAATGCGCCTTTATGCCCATTCCTTGCAAATACTCAGATACCTCCTCTGCGAATTTGATGGTAAGGACCGTGACCAGCACTCTCTCGTTCTTTTCGACTCTATTGTTTATCTCGCTTAGAAGATCTTGGACTTGGCCACTTGTCGACCGTACCTCAATTTTCGGGTCAAGAAGTCCGGTAGGTCGAATCTCCATGCTGACAACGCCCTCTATCGAATTGACAATATTCTCCATAGAACCATCACCCTCTCTCTTTGCAATGTCGGCTTTGCCCGCCCCTCCCCCTGAGGGCGCATGGAGCAATCCTCTCGGGACTTCTTGTCCGGTTACTTCTGCGAGATGTCTGAATTCACGCTCCCCAGGGGTCGCGCTGACATAGAGCATCTTTGGAATCAACTTCTGAAACTCGTCAATTCTAAGCGGTCTGTTGTCATATGCACACGGTAGACGGAACCCATGATCCACCAGGTTTTTCTTACGAGCAAAATCCCCAGCGTACATACCTCCTACTTGTGGCAGAGTAACGTGACTTTCATCCATGATTACCAGATATCGATCGGGAGCACCATGGAAACTCTCAGCATTGGTAGCAAAGAAATCAAGTAGACAGTATGGACGTTCTCCTATTTCCCTGCCATCGAAGTGCCGGGAATAGTTCTCCACTCCTTTGCATGAACCCAGTTCTTGCAGCATCTCTAGATCGAATTTGGTTCGTTGTTCGATTCTATGCGCTTCCAAATCCTTTCCTTTAGATTCAAACCAGGCTGATCTTTCATCAAGCTCCAACTCTATATTCTCAAGTGCAGTGGAGAATCTTTCTTCATCTGTCATGTAGAACTCCCTCGGATGAATCCAGGCCTCTTCTATTTCGTCAAGAGGTTCCCAACTAACTGCCTCACACACCTGAATCCTTTCGATGCCTTCCCATCCAAATCTTATACGGATAGGATCATCTCTGCTCGGCATCCAGATATCAAGCACTTCCCCTCTGAGTCTTATATCTCCACGGACAAGATCGCCCGTTGTTCTCCGATATTGAAGTGCTATGAGTTCCCTGACAGCTTCCTGAGGTTCGATTTTCTGCTCTACGTGAAATTGTAGGTGACTCTGTTGGAAAACTTCCGGGGGATTCAAACCATAGATGGCAGATACGGTGCCGATAGCTATGACGTCCGGTCGTGAGACAAGTGATGCCACGGTTGAGAATCGCTCTTGTTCAATCCTCTCATTCATTTGCAATTCTTTGTCTATGTACAGGTCACGATTGGGCAGATATGCTTCGGGTTGGTAGTAATCATAGTAGCTAACAAAATACTCCACAGCATTACTCTGGAAAAGCTCGCTCATTTCTTGCCAGAGTTGACGAGCGAGAGTTTTGTTATGTGATAGTATCAGAGTTGGT
>JAZANC010000054.1:0-7212 GCA_036228805.1 Thermoplasmatota archaeon | reverse complement strand
ACAAAGTATGTTCAACGCGCCTACTAAGCCATCGTGGGCCTGTGTGATGAGTTCATCTTTCCAACGCGGATGCCTTGGAGTTGCCATGAATCCATCTTTCTCAATTTTCCAGTGTCTATCTAGGATTGCTTTTGCCGTTGGGGGCATCCAGCCGACTTCATCATCGTCTCGATCGGCGATGTCTAGATTGCATATGTCTTCTACTGAATTGTGAACTGCATTTCCGAGTGCCGCGGGCATGCTTGCTTTCCGCGGGAGTCTCTGCCTGGAAAGCCAGTACTTCCTTGGACACTGCTCATATCTGCTCCAAGATGATGGAGAAAGTTGGTGTGCGCGGAAGTCCTCATTCATCTCATTCACCCAATCCACTCGTTCCGGCGTGCCAATGGTTATGTCGGTCTTGTGGGCATGGCTCATCATGTCATCGGATGTGAGCATCGATCTGTCGGACGATTCGTCTAAATCTGGAGCGCTTGTTGTTGTTTGCTTCCCTGGTCCTGGCTTTGTTGCGAATATTGTTGCACATCACATGGTGGAAAGCCTTGATCTGAAAATGGTGGGCAGCATTAGGCACCCCAGCCTACCTCAGGCTTGTATTGTGAAAAATGGTCTTTCGATGCCGACTGTTAGAATATACTCGGGTGAGCCGGTTTGCAATCATGAGTCTTGTGACAGCGTACTCGTTGTTGTCTCTGAGGTTCAAATTCCTACTGATTTGATTCTCCCCTTGAGCGAGAGATTTGTTGAATGGTCGATGTCCAAAAAGGCAGGAGCGATGTTGGTTCTAGATTCGTATTCTAAGACAATTGAAAGCGGACACACAATAGACGATAATGATGATTCAAATGAAACGGTGAAGGGTGCTGCTTCTACAGAAAGGGCTCTTACTTCACTCTCGAATTTGGGCATTGATAGAATGGAACAAGGGGCGATAGGGGGTCTTACGGGAGTTATTCTAAATGAGGCGTCTAGAAGAGGATTTGATGCAATGGCGTTACTTGCAGAATGCTCTGGGCCTATGCAAGGGATGGGTCCGGATGCAAGAACTGCAGCAAGGGTGCTTGGACGACTTGATGAATTACTACCAGCGATTAAGCTAGATTCGGAACCACTTCTAGAAGAAGCGCGGAGGATAGAAGGCGAGATCAATGAAATGATGTCGGGTTCTGTCAATCAGCCATCGGGGCCGGCAAGTGGCGGCAGTACCTCGATGTTCGGCTAATCTAATACTCAAAGAGACTGCGTTGTATATCGGCACTTTCTTCCGAAGTTTTGTTTTCATGATTTTTGGCTATCATTTCCATGAATTGGTCTTCATTCAAAACGGTGACTTGCAACCTAGTTGCCTTTTCGAGTTTCGATCCTGCAGCCTCGCCCGAAATTAGATAGTCAAGTCGATTTGAAACCGAGCTTACCACCTTGCCTCCAGCACTTCTGATGAGTAATTCGACTTCTTTTCTCGGACGTGACATAGATCCAGTGATGCAAAAAGTCAGCCCCGTCAATAGACCACTAGATCGGTCTTTTGGTTGAACAGGAGTTATTTCAAGGAGAGAGGACAGGTCTTCAATTTGGCTCCAGTTACTACTTGAACCATCAAGGAACAAGTGAGCCACTATATCTCCGATTCCATCAATACCAACCAGCCGAGGGAGAATCGAAGCAGCCTGGTCTCCGCCCGATGACCAGATGTTCACAAAATCCCTGTATTGATCCATGGTTGTGATTTCTCCTGATATCATGGATGCTATCTCGGGCCCTATGCGTGGAAGGCCGAGGGATGCAATAAGCTGATCAAGTGGCATTTTTCTCTTGGATTTGATCTGATCGATGACATGCCGAGCTGATTTTTCACCCATGCGGTCAAGAGACATTACATCTTCATGTGAGAGCCGATATAGGTCTGCGAGTTCCTGTACAAGTCCGGACTTCACGAGTTGATTGGCTAGTTTTTCGCCTACGCCGTCAATTTCCAATGATTTACACCAGTAGAGGATGGAACGGACAATACGAGACGGGCATCCTGAGTTCCCACATTTTAGAAACGCGCCCTCGGAATACAACTCTGTAGCGCAGCGAGGGCATTTGGAAGGCGCTTTTATGTCAATTCGCTGAGGGAGAGGCTCATGAAAAGGCGTTCCATCAGAGTGTCTTCTTCCATCTAGATCGGCTTTTGTGGCATGACCGATAACCTGAGTGATCTTGGGAATCACATCCCCCCTCCTGACAATCATTACTCGATCGCCAATCTTCAACCCCAGCCGTTCGACTTCTCCCGGGTTATGGAGCGTTGTGTTTTCTACAGTCACGCCGGAGACCATTACTGGGGCGACTCTCGCTACAGGGGTTACGTTGCCGGTTCGGCCTGTTTGCCAATCCACGGACATAACCACGGTAGTCGCCTCTTCTGGGGGGAATTTCCATGCGAGGGCCCATCTCGGATGATGTGCAGTTTCACCAAGAAGGGGTCTTTTTGAGAGTTCATCGACTTTGATCACAAGGCCATCTATCTCCCATGGCATCTCATCCCTGGTTCTTATCGCCTCCTCTGTTTTCGAAATTAGTAATTCTATCACTTCATCAGAATCTTTAGCCTCTACAACGGATCTTCCTGCTGGCTGGATATCCATGGAGAATAGCCACTCCAAAGTTTGAGAGTCGTGGATATAGGATGATGGGATCGTACTTTCTTCTTCTGGAAATTTAGCATCGTACGCAAAAAATCTGAGGTCTTCGGCTCTTGCCTTGCCTGACTCAGGATTCTTTTGTCGGAGCGCGCCTGCAGCGAGATTGCGAGGATTGGGCGCAACTTGAGCATAGTTCTCCCTGTATGTGTCGAGTAGCATGACAACTTCTCCTCTAACATAACAGTCTCCACGCCATTTTATCCTGCTAGGGATGTTGGGTATTCTTCTTACATTACGTGTGACGTCTTCTCCTCTTGTCCCACTTCCACGTGTTACCGCCCTGACTAACATACCACGGCGATATTCCAGGGATACCGCAGAACCATCGAGTTTTGGCTGGACAACGAACCTATTAGTGGAAGCAGAGGTGATATTTACAAAATGAGCAATCTCTTCTGGGGTGTTTGCCTTGTCCAAGCTGAGCATGGGATAGGTGTGTTCAACCTTCACCGATCCTGGTGCGGGGTCTGCTCCGACCTTTTCGAGTTGGGGGTTTGAAGGGTCTATTTCTCTGAGACGCTGTATAAGAAGGTCGAATTCTGCATCTGTAATCTCAGGTTCCGCATAATTGTAGTATAGTTCTGAGTGTCGTTCAATCTCTGAGGCTAGGCGCTCGGCCTCCGAATGGTCGCCAGCGCCTCCGTGCATGTTACACATGGTAAGAGGTATCGTTTCAAGCATGCGCTGAAGGAGAATTATGGTGGGCCTGCCAGGATTTGAACCTGGGTCTCGCGACCCCCAGCCGCGAAGTATAGGCCAAGCTAACCTACAAGCCCTTTCAGGATAATACAGCGCTAATCTGTTCGCTCAAAGCCTTGCCGATGTCTTCAGACATCTCGGGGAAGGCTGAATGGGGCTATATCATCTATCAGATCAATATGGCCGACGAACATCCGTCTGCAACAATATCTGTTCAAGGATAAATCGTCGAGGACTGCCTGAGGGTCTTCCCCTGCTGCGGTGCGCTCGGCGTATTTCTTGTATAGGTGAGCGGTCACTTTACCGCAACTCCAACATCTAACTGGTATCAACATCTCAATTCACCTGTAGGACTTCTGCCATTTCTTCCTAGCGCCCCGACCCATTTGATGCTTGGGTTCTTTGCGCCTTGGATCATTGACTAACAATGTTCGATCGAATCTCAAAAACTCATCGCGGAGCTCTTCATCGAGGCCCACAGCGCCGTCATTGAAGTGTACAAGGCCACGAGCGATTGCAGTTCGAATAGCGTCTACCTGGCCCATAATGCCTCCTCCAGTCACGTCGACAGCGATGTCAACTGTGGATAGCCTGTTCATGGCCTCGGCTATCTTCACGGGCTCTAACACCTTCCTTCGAGCTAATTCGGGCTCTATTATGTGAATCGGCTTGGAGTTGACTCTGATTCTCCCATTGCCTTCTCTGACAGTAGCACGGGCTACTGCGGTCTTCCTCTTACCGCTCGTCTCAACGGTCTTCTTCCTCTGTTTCTTAGCCATCATGCATCACTCCAACGAGATGTCTTCGCACCCAAATGCTTGCTGATGTCTCCAAGACGGACAAAACGATCTGGAAGAGGTCGATCTATCTTGCTTGTGTCGCCCCATTCATGTCCTTCCGGGAGGGCTTCTCCCTTGAGGTTGGCGGGGGTTCCGATCATGACTCTGAGGTCTTTTACAGCCTGACGCCCGCTGGACTTCTTTTGGTATGGAAGCATGCCACGAACGGTTCTCTTGAGGATCATGTCCGGCATACGAGGGAAGAACGGGCCCTTCCTCGGGTGGTTTAGTTTGTACTTACGATCATAATCAGCTAGGATTCTGTCTTTGGCGCCCGTCACTATGGCCTTTTCAGCGTTGATGATTATGACTCGCTTTGGGTCGCCCTCTCTACGAGTGACCAGCAGGGTGCTGGCAACATGACTTGCAAGTCGACCTAGGACTTTGTCTTGAGCATCGAAAACGAGTGTGTCTGCTTCAACCAAGAATCCTCACCCCCTTTCCACTTGGATTGTCTTTCATCAGATCGCGGATCGACATTACTCGTCCGCCTGCGGCTTCTATCTTGGAGCGGGCACCGGCGCTTACACTGTATGCGGCGACGCTCGGGGAGCCGATGACGTCACCACTACCCAAAAGCTTGCCTGGGACGAGTATTGTCTCGTCTTCTCCTGCAGTTCTAGATAGCCGACTCAAATTCGGCTCGGCCCAGTTACTCCGACTGGTCTCCAGTCTTAGCGCGACGTCTCGCCACAGTGCTGCACCAGTTGACCTGCTCTGTGCCTTCAAATCGCCAATCAAGGCGATTAGGGCATTATTGGTCTTCTTACTGTTGCTACTCATATGACTCCCTCGACGTTATCGGGTAGGCCGGCCACCTCAGGTCCTGTTAAGAACCCCACGGGCAAAACGTAGCCCCCTATGGGGCGGTGTACGCCGATAAGCAAGCTTCAGATTTTGAATCCGACCTGCTCCTCGGAGCTTTCATCCGTGCCCGCGATCCTTACTTGTCCTTCAGAGTCGACAAAACTGCCTGCTTTGGTGGAGGCCCCGTACATCGTCATTCCCTCTGATCTAATGCGGCTCAACATGCTCTCTCCAAGCGACTTAGACAGATGGCTGATAATGTTCTGAAGTGCTGCTATCGCCCTATCTCTCTGATCTGCGCCGATCTCGTGATCTGAATACCTAGCCTCTTCGAAGATGCTGAAGAACTCTGAAAGGTCCTCTGGGGGAGCTATGCCTCCTAACATCTGATTGACCGCATGCTCGAATTCTCGGGTGGTCTCATACACCTTCTTCATAGCTCCTCTCTGCCTGAAGAACTTGACTAAATCCTTGTAGCAATTGAAAATGGTCTCGATATACGAGTTTCTTCCTTGGAGGGCCCACAAAGAATCTGTGAGTATGCCTCTGAGGATTTCTATACGACGTCGTTCGATGTAATTTCTGTACATGTATGCTGCGAGAAGTAGCGTGGAGACTGCAATTAACGAGAGAATCGTTATCACTCTGGCGGTGAAGAAGCTTTGCTGGTCCACCTCTGCCGGATCGGCGAGTCTGATTCTTGGAGTGTTATCGAGATCTGAACTTACGAATCGATAGTCCCCCTGGAACTCAACTTCAATCCTCCATTCCCCATTCACTGCACTGGGTCCGCCAAGACTGGCTGACTGTTCACCCGGGAGATCCTCGCCTGTATACTCGAAGCTGAAGTTGGCAACCCCTTGTTCGGATGTTGTTGTGAAGTAGACCTTGAACAGCTCCCACCCCGTGCCATTGTTGAAATATTGCGTGAAAACAACGGTCTGACCTTCGACGGCAAGATCGATCCTGTCTCGTAAAATTGCTACTGAGCCTTCTACGACTTCCCCAACCTGGTATCCCTCTGGACGAGCCCATTGCTGACTGAGTAGTATATCCACCCGGCTTTGAACGAGAACCTCCACATCCACGAAAGAGCCGTTGATCACAGGTGTGGTCTCAATCTGACAGCCTCCTGGCACTGATCGGGTTGGCTCGTATGCAATCCTGACTGTTCTGAAGCCCTCGAGCTGGTCCCCGCTGGGATCTACACCACGCTGGCTCGGATTGTCCTCTTTATCACCGGAGAACCATTCGACAGACCCGGTCCCGTCGTTTGTACGAGCGGTGGCAAACGGTCTCGTATTTGTCTCGGGGTCCAGGTAGATGTTCAGACATTTTCCTCCAACCGGGTTTCCATTAACCTGAGTAAGCCTGGCATCGAAGTGGAATGATTCCTTGAGATACAGAACGGGGAATACGCTACCGTTGGCAAACGTGTATGTATCAACGTCATTCCTGAAGGGTCCTATCTCGATCATCTGGAGTGTTGAGTTAGAATAGACTGGGAACAACATTGTCTTGGTCGCATTGAGATATCTGTATCGATCTGCATTCTCCCAAGAATTGTATCTGACTTGGACTTTCGCCTGCCCCGCTTGGACGCCTTCCAAGGAGCACAATATCTCGAAGAAGCCGTTTATGTCAGTAGTTCCTGGCAGGCAGGTTCTGATTCCAAGTTGGCTGCCTAGCATCTCATAATCGACTTTGACGTTCCTGAAGCTCAAGTTACGTCCGAGTTCATCTACGAGTTGTCCTGTTACGGTCATTGGCTTCTGTATCGATTCACCCGTTAGGGGGTCTGCCTCCGAGGTGTAGACAACTTGTTCATCGACGCTCAAAGAGGTCTCACCAAGAAGATAGAATCCCTCTTCCTGGAACTGAAGCACCCTTCGATAGTGATCGTTGTACAGATCTTGTGTACATTCATCCCATGCACCAGCGATTTCAAGCGCGTTGGGCCCCAGTGGCCCACAGCCCTCGTGTGGAAGATTCTCATTGAATCTGAGAATCACGTTGACTGGACCGAAACCATCAGGAAGGAATGATTGGGCATCTGATGTGAGTATCTCGGGGTCGAGAGTCATCTGGTGGGTTATTGCGCCTGCGCTCGGACATAGATTGTCAACTATCTTCCTGTGTACGCGGTCTTCGAAGTCTAATCCCTCCATTATCAGGGTCAC
>JAZANC010000053.1:0-3269 GCA_036228805.1 Thermoplasmatota archaeon | reverse complement strand
TAATCAGTCATGAATTCGACTCAGCCGAAGGCTTCTCAACTGCCCGTATAGAAGGAGTGCCATGGCGAGCGACGCGGCGGGCGCCTCACATGTTGAGGATGACGTTGATAGCGATGCCAATCTGGCTTTAGAGATCGACTCTTTGAAACGTGACTTTGAGATGCTTGCTGACAGAACTCAAACCCTCCTCACAGAGAAACTTCTTCTGGAAAATGAGGTCACTCAGGTATCCAAAAGAGCCGGTAGACTTGAGGAAGATCTCAGACATCTGAAATCCCCGCCGCTCGTTGTAGGCCATGTGCAGGATGTTATCGAAGACAGAGCGATAGTAAGGAGCTCCAATGGAACCGTTTTCTTGGTGACATACAATCCCCGAATCAATCACGAGGAACTTCTGCCAGGGTCGAGAGTAACTCTGAATCAGGACACCCTCTCCATAATCGAAGTTCTTAATGACGGCTGGGACCCCTTGGTCTCCGCTTCTGAGATAATACACAAACCAGATACAAAATTCAGCATGCTTGGAGGGCTTGACCAACAAATAACCTCGCTCAGAGAAGCTGTCGAATTACCAATACTCAATCCAGATGCCTTCTCTAACTTTGGAATAGACCCTCCGCGTGGGGTCCTCCTTGCAGGTCCCCCCGGCAACGGAAAGACCATGCTCGCTAAGGCACTAGCCAACTCAACAAACGCAACATTCCTCGGCATAGTCGGATCAGAGCTTGCTCAGAAATACATCGGAGAAGGCGGAAGACTCGTTCGTGAGATATTTTCGATGGCTAGAGAGAAGTCCCCCTCTGTAATTTTCATCGATGAAATAGATGCAATTGGCAGTAAGAGACTAGACTCTACAACCTCGGGAGATCGGGAGGTCCACAGAACACTCATGCAACTTCTCGCCGAAATGGACGGATTTTCAGAATCTGACGGAGTGGTGGTCATCGCTGCCACAAATAGGATGGAATTACTCGACAAAGCCCTGCTACGCCCCGGGAGGTTTGATAGAATAATAGGGATAGATGCCCCGGACTTAGAAGGAAGGATATCGATTCTAGGGATACATACGAAAAATACCCCTCTAGATGATTCTGTGGATATGAGAAAACTGGCGAAGAAATGCGAAGGGATGAGCGGTGCAGAGTTGAAGGCAGTGGTAACAGAAGCCGGTATGTATGCAATATCCGAAGGCAAGAAGGATATGTCAAAGGAAGACTTAGAGGAAGGAGTCAGGCGAGTCCTTTCAGAGAGGTCTCGCTCCGCTGAAGGAGCAGAGGCATTGTACCAGTGAGGTCAGAAAAATGACTCTGATAGAGGCTGTGCCGAATATAAGTGAGGGAAAAGACCACTCGATAATTCAATCAATAGTCTCCTCAGTTGAAGATGGAGGCTCAAGAGTACTTGGTGTCGAGCCCGATGAGGATTACAACAGGACTGTAATAACCTATGCCGGGGAGCCGGAACAAGTCATATCCTCTAGCATATCTCTCGTCAGAACGGCCCGTTCCCTGATTGATATGAGGAATCACAAAGGAGGGCACCCTCGAATGGGTGCAGTGGACGTACTTCCTTTCATACCACTTGGCAATTCAACTGAAGAAGATGCTTCCGCTGTCGCTCAAGCCTGCTTCGCCGAACTAATGGGTGAGGTATCGATGTTCAAATACGGATCTTACGCTTCTCATCCTTCCAGAGCCAGACTACCCGACTTGCGAAGAGGGGGATATGAAGGACTCAAAGAGAGATTTTCAGGAGGGGCCTGGAAAAACGAAGATACGAGAATGCCCGATAGTTGGCCTGGAGAATGGGATGAAGGCTGCGATAGGTTCGGAGCTATGGCTATTGGCGTACGTCCAATTTTGATAGCCTACAATGTGAATATCGAGGAGTCCGAGCCGCAAGTTTCTGCTACAGTTGGAAAGATTCTCAGAACGTCGGGTTTCCTCATCAAGTCAGAATACGATCAGAGAATGAGGATTGGGGGCATGCTTGAGTCTGTACAAGGAATGGGTGTAAAGCTTGAATCGCACGGAATATCGCAAGTATCTATGAATCTCTCGAATCCGGATAAAACAGATATTCACGTAGCCTATGAAGCTGTTCGAGCATTGGCAGAGCCACTAGGCGCCAAGGTTAATGGAAGTGAGATAGTCGGACTCGTACCCCTACAAAGTATGCTTAACGCAGGTCGTTGGTATTGCGGAGAAGATGCTTCAGAGGAAATTTTAGTCGAGCGAGCAATAAATGGATTAGGACTCAGCACTCTTGAAAAATTCGAACCCGAATCGAGAATAATAGAATGGGCTTTAAGGGCATAAGTAATGGTGGGTAAATGGACATCAAAAAGACTCTGTTTGACATTTCAAGTGGGCAGCCCACACCCGGAGGCGGTGCGGTTGGTTGGCTTGCATGGGGCCAAGGAACGGGTCTTCTGAGGATGGTTTCTAATTTAACCCTCAAATCTAAGAGGTGGGCGGATGGCCATGCATCTGCGGAATCTATAATCTCCAAAACCATGGGATTCGAAGATATTGCAATCAACGGCTATAACGATGATTGCAAAGCGTATGATGCAGTAGTACATGCATATCGTTTAGACAAAGAAGACCCAGGGCGAATGAATGCGATAGAGTCCGCATCAATAATCGCTGCTGAGGTGCCACTAAACCTCGTCTCGAAGGTGCACGAGGTCTCCGTGCTGCACTCCGATCTAATTGGTAAACACAACATGAACGCTCACAGCGATTTGATGGCCTCGAAGCATCTCTTAGCAACCGCTTCGATAATCGGAGCTGACAATGTTACAGCCAATCTTCCGGAGATATCAGATGGGAAAAGGAAGGCTTTCAAGCTGAAACTTTCCGAGTTGATGGGAGAAATAGAAAACGCGCTCTCAATTACATTAGATTGGAGCGATTCTTGATGTCGGGTGGCAAATCATTTAGAGAACTCGTTAGAGAGGGCATTCCGGAAAGCCTCCCCCCTAAGGGAGGAATCGATACAAATGTGGATCATGCGCCTCCTCGACCCATGAATCTCGATTCCGATTCCTTCTCCCTCGCTATAGAAAACGCACTCAGGTATTTCCCAAAATCATGGCATGAGGAGCTTGCATCTGAGTTTTCTGACGAGCTTCGAACGTATGGCCACGTGTATATGCACAGGTTCAGACCGAATTATGCAATGCACGCGAGGCCAATAGATGATTATCCTGCTGAAATACCATCTGCAGCAGCGATAATGTTGATGATACAGAATAATCTAGATCC
>JAZANC010000052.1:0-5305 GCA_036228805.1 Thermoplasmatota archaeon | reverse complement strand
CTGCACTTGCCTCTAGCCGTATGGTCTCGCCCGATAGTCTCGTCAACTCCACAATTGCGTCATTGACTGAAGGGGGGGTCGCATCGTACACGGTAAGGTTCGAGGTTGAGTTTGACATCATTCCACTTGCATCCGTGACCTCCATGCGAACGGGATGGGTGCCTGCAGAAATCTCCAGAGTTCCAATCTCTAGATTGAGGCTAGATGTTCCCTGCTTCTGAGGGGATGGATCGGTAAGAACAAGTGTGTCGCCCAAGTACCACTTCACCGAGACAACCTGCCAGTTGTCGGAATATGTGCCTGTCATTGAGACTGATTCGCCAAAGGTCCTGGTGATGTTCTCTGCACCATCAATTTGCGCCACAGGCGGAGATAAGTCTTGGATACTGATCTCGTGGAACTTCGTGGCGGGCCTGCCATCGATGCCGGTTACTCGAAGATTAATTGTTAGATCAGCAGGGTCATTCCAAGTATTTTGGACGGTCATTCCCGCTGCATCGCTAAAACCATCGCCATCGAGATCCCAGAGGTACCCCTCAGAGGTTATCTGCCCTGACCGATTTGGCGTTGTACTGGCGTCTAATGTCACAGTCTGGCCTACATCCACTACTGCAAGCGACCCTGAGTCAGTTATTCTTGGATCTAGTATTGGGGTGAGGGTCACCGTTACCGTTGTTGCTATTGACGATGTTCCAACTCCCCCGCCTCCCGCCTTGTTATCGAGTACGACGTACAAATCGGTCCCATCGAGCTCTTCTGTTACACTAAATAATACGGTTCTTGCACCGCCAACTAACAACATCGATCCCTCGTCGATACGTGCCGGGGCAGCCCCAGCAGAATACAGCTGATACTGATTCTGAGACATTAGGAAAACATCAGACTCCCCCTTCATTGAAGAGGCGGTGATCTTCACCACTGTACCCTGATCGGCCTGGAATGGGCCTGCTAGAGTGGCGAATGATGAGGGGGACAAGTGAACGATATCATCGTACAGAGTAAATGGCTCCTCCTGGACGACTGAAACACCGAAAGACACCCCTACGGTCGAACCCCCCAAGGCACCTTGGTCCTGGTCTTGGGCGTGATCGTAATTGTCCACGACAAGATACCATCGAGTTGCTCCCCTGTCAGAAGGGGTGGACCACCTCCAACTTCCGTCGCCGGAAAATGACTCGAATACCGAATCAGACTCCCACACATCTGCCCTACGATAATTCTGCTCTTGCTGGTAAACGACGACGCCGGTCGAGGAGAAGAGGAGTATATCCACAGGGGCGTCGGCACTGATGTTGAACTCGACAGCAGTGCCCGGACTTAGAAGCCCGATTCCCACTCTCAGGCAGCTTTGATCTGAAAGGCTCCATGCGGCCAGACCTTCAGAAGCGTCTTCCTGAATGCATGTGATTGTACCCTTCGGCTCTGCGGCCTTTGCAGAAAGAGGGACTAGGACGAGCATCACCACGACTGCGGCAGTGCTGAGACGATTCATCGATACTGTCGTGCTCAGACATGCTTTACATCATATCGGTCCCATGGTTGCTGCATGATTCACGATTAGGAGTCGGGGCGGCGAGGTATGGGAGTGGGTGGGAACCACCTGAGAAGGATGACGTCGGATATCGAACGGACCCATGACCACGGAACGGAGACGTTCAATCCGCCTTCGACGATTGTATCTGTGGTCTCCATGACGAAGAGATGGGTGCAAGTCTTTGCCTGCTCATCAAGCACTACATCGTGCACGATTCCGAGTATGCGCGCATCTGGAAGTACCACCGGAAGACCGTGCATCTCGGTCAGCCTACGGTCCGCCATGATGCTTGGCTGACGCATGTCGGCATCAACCTGACGCAGCCGTTGCTCACTTGCCACGGTTCTGATGCGCCTTGAGGCTTGGGCGCAGCTTCTCAGCGCCCTTTCCTTTGTTGTATAGGCCACGCCCCTTCTTCCCGGCGCTTGTCTTGCCTCTGAAGGCACGACCGGAGTGGCTGGATCCCGAGGATATCCACCCGAGTTGCTTATCGGCTTTGATCGCAGGGTGGTGTGGGTCGACCATTATGACCTCGTAGAACTTGTTCTTGCCGTCTTCGCCGACCCAATACGAGTTCAGAACCTCGAGATTTGGATAGCGCCTACTGACACGCTCCTCGGCGATTCTCTGAATTGACTTCGCCATTGTGATCTTCTTGATACCTGCGTTGGATGGTTTCCTCTTCATGTGGACCTTGCCCTTCCTCAGGCCTCCTCTTCGGACACGGGTCCTGACCATCACAATTCCCTGCTTGGCCTTGTATCCGACTCTTCGTGCCGCATCGATTCGCGTTGGGCGCTGTATACGCTGGAATACGCCTTCGCGTCTCCATCCAGCCATCCTCTCTCTGCGGGCCTTTGCCGGGATGCTTGCCTTAGGACGATTCCAAGTGGCCTGCATGTGCTTCGCGACTCCCATAATCGAACCTCCGGGTCCCGAGCGACCGCCATTCCCTATTTGAGGGTGATTGAAACTGCATTCTCGCTGAAAATTGATTGGACACGGTTTTTGGTCCGCGCTCCCGGACTTGAACCGGGGACCCCCTGATGGCTGCCCACAACCATGTGTTTCCAGTCTACAGTCAGGTGCTCTAGCCAACTGAGCTAAGCGCGGCTGGTCCGAGCGACAAGCAGGAGACTTATGTCCGTTTCCGGGAAGTAGCCACTCCGGCTCGCGTCAAGATGGACGATAATCGGTCCTGTGGGCGTCGTGCCTCCCTCAATCATTAAGAAGGCCAAGAAATCGATTGCCTGCATCCATTTGGGGTGGAGGGCAACACATGACGATCGGTAATGCGCCAGCTTGGGGGGCCATGAGCCAACCGGGCTCATCCACCGCCCTTACGGATGAACAGCTCGAGAGCTTTGGGCCACCTGACCCGCGCATACTTGTTTGCGGGTGCGGTGGGTCTGGAAACAACACGATGAATCGCATTACCCACATAGGGGTGGAAGGAGCCATAACGGTAGCGATAAACACGGATAAGCAGCATCTGGACAATACCCGCGCCCAGCAGAAGCTACTGGTTGGGAGGCACATCACAAGAGGGCTCGGAGCAGGGGGCGACCCCCACATGGGCCGTAAGGCCGCTGAGGCTGGGAGAGGCGTGATTACCCAAATCGTCAATGGAGCGGATCTTGTATTCGTGACCGCTGGCCTAGGCGGAGGGACTGGAACCGGGATAGCTCCCGTGGTAGCGGCTGAGGCCAAGAGGGTGGGTGCCCTCGTCGTTGCGATTGTAACCACACCATTCGCTGTTGAGAGGAAGATGCGGATGCAGCGTGCTTTGGAGGGTCTTGACCTTCTTCGGGGTGCTGCTGATGCGGTCCTCGTTCTAGACAATAACCGGCTACTCCAGTTTGTGCCCAATCTGCCCCTGGAAGAGGCCTTCAGCATCATGGATCAACTGATTGCCGAGATAATCAAGGGCATAGTCGAGACGATTACTGTTCCGAGTCTGATAAATCTGGACTTTGCTGATGTTCGGTCCATCATGAAGGGGGGAGGCGTGACGATGATGCTCTACGGGGAGAGTGACAAGGGGCCGGAAGAAGTCGTTCACGAGGCCATGAATCACCCTCTCCTTGATGTTGACATAGAGGGGGCGACGGGTGCACTTATTCACGTGACTGGGGGTTCGTACATGACGTTGGAACAAGCCAACCAGGTCGTCGAGCTCATGACCGCGAAACTTGCCCCTGATGCTCAGGTGATATTCGGTGCTCGACAGGACCCTGCCTTCGGGGACACCATCAAAGTGATGTCGATAATCACAGGCGTGGCCGGTGATAGGCTTTCTGGGGGGTCGATGGCCGCAGACCTCCTCGGAGATGCGCTCAACATAGCTCGAAAGAGTGCTCGGGATGAGGACGGACTGCACAGATTTGACGGTTAAGGTGCACGGAACCCCCATAGATTGAAACACGAGAGTATTGACATGGAAGCCATGATTGGGAAGAGAGTCACTGCATTAACTCTGCTTGCGGTTATGCTAATCGCAGTCACAGGCGCGCCTGCCTCCGCACAGGCGGCAGATGCTAAGCAGCCCTCCGTGGAGAATCCTCACATGCACCTTTGGGGCACCGACAACATAGGCCAGTGCTGGACCCATTTCGATGCGAATGAAACCACATCCGCAGTAGAGGGATACGGTGAGAAGGAGTTCGCCCAAAACCAGCAGGTAGACGTCAACATAAACTGCGCCATGTCTGAATCATTCAAAACTGACATGTATCTCAACCCCAATGGTACGATTAGGGTCGATATCGGGATTTACCTGAACTCGGGAGACTGCAGTGACGGGGCAGAGTGTCAGGAGTTGCGAATATCTCTTATGAAGGGCAGTACTATCGTTGCCCAGCAAGAGTTTGCAACGAGCAGCAACTACGATGATAACCAGATCATATGGGAGATTCCCGTGGCGGAGAACATGACCAGATGGAACAAGAGTTTCGAGGAGCCTCAGATTCAATTCGAATACTCCAAACCTAACCCTGCTGGATTAGGGTGCGGAGTTCTCTTTGATTGCTCGGGATACTTCGGCATCTATTTCTCGGATAATCAAGATGGGATGAATACGGAAATCCTGTTTCCAGTGATCAATGCATCGGACCCGATAGCCGTCGGTGGCGACAATGCTCCGCCATCCACGGGGGATAGCGGCTTGTTGCCAGGATTCGGACTTCTTGCAGGAGTAGGGTCGCTGGCGATCGGAGCGGTAGCAGCTAGCAGGTTCTACCGTGAATAATGATGTGAGTCACAGAGACTTCACATCAAAATTGGACTCTTCACCGGTTTCCAGATTCTTGATTCTGACCTTTCCAGCCTGCCATTCCTCTGGCATGACCATGACGAGTCTCTTCGCACCCGTTCTCTCAGCATGCCTGAATGCCCATTTCATCCTCTTGTCATCCAGAACTAGATCGACGGATCTGCCGGATGCCCTGAGCCTGGACGCGACAGTCATGGCGGCGGGCCTCAGATCCTTGTCTAGAGGGATTACTATGTCTTCATTCCCGCTGGGCAGCTGCGGTATCAGGCCCTTGACTGAGAGGAGTTCCATGATTACCATGTCTCCGAAGCCGAATCCCGTGGCTGGGAGGTCCGTCCCCCCCAGTGTGGACAGCAGCCGATCATACCTGCCGCCACCGCATATCGCTCGGAGTTCGTTATTCCTATCATGGGCCTCGAACACGGATCCCGTGTAGTATGCGAGGCCCCTGACGACAGAAGCATCCAAAGTCAGCCAGCTTGTTATCCCGTAAGATTCGC
>JAZANC010000051.1:0-5611 GCA_036228805.1 Thermoplasmatota archaeon | reverse complement strand
CGATGGCCATAAGATCAGACATAGTTTACATTGGGACCAATGACGCTGGCGTAATCCGAATTGAAATCTCAACTGAGACAGTGCTATCATCTTGGAGATCACTCGGAGTAGACGATGTCGAGAATGCACCGATAGCGTACTATCCGCCCGATGACACAATTTTCTTGGGTCTCAAGGGATTTGGAATCATAATCTTGGACCGATTTACAGGCGAAGTCTTGCACATATGGGATGAGGCTAGTGGCACTCTACCTGATGATGATGTGAACGATATCCACACTGACGCAAATGGCGGCATCACGATTGCAACAGAGGGGCCATCCTTCTGGAACCCAGGAATCGCAGCCTCGTGGGATGGTTCTGATTACCTTTCTCCCACGTGGTCGATATTCCCAACGAGTATTCCCGGCAGAAATAACGATCCATACCAGTTTTTCGAGGCATCTAGCGATGTCGATGGAGTCTACATGGGCACCAACAGGGGTGCTTGCATGTGGGATTGGACATACAATCTGGTCGATTGTTGGAGCGAGAATGACGGTCTCCCTTCCCGTTTCGTCGAGAGCGTCTCCATACTGGAGGCGAATCGCCTCTATGCTGGAACGTCTGAGGGGGTAGGGATCATTGATACTTCAAATGGAATAGTGGTCGATGTCTGGACTGCGGCCGCAGACTCGGACCATACAGACGTCGTTCAAATCGGTACGACCCTCTATCTCGGCGTGGAAGAAACCGGAATCGCCAGATATGATCTGATAAATGAGGCATGGCTCAGTACTTGGGATGGTACATCGGGCGTGATTGAGAACGAGTACATCACTATGCTCGTTGAAGGGCAAGATCCTGGCACAATCTGGGCCGGGGGCTATTTCGGACTCGTCTTGATCGATGCAGCCAATGGGACTGCTCTAATTGATTGGGATTTAGGAACAAATCCCAATGGCCCAACACTCCCCAACCAACCACCAACAGCAATCGCCATCCATCAGGATATTTTGCACTATCAGCAAGTCACCCAAGGAAATCAGTGGTGGCAGAGTAGAGATAGCATAGCACGAATAAATCTCACAAGTAACACTTCTTTGGATGAGATAGATACTACAGACAGCCTCGGATACAATGGTCAGATACGAGGCATGGAATTGATACAAGACCAACTTTGGCTGAGCGTTACAGAAACTCAAGGATGGGGCGGTAGCGCAGGTGCGGGGGACATCGCAAGATGGAACATAACCTCTTCATCGTGGGTGGATCCTTTAGGGACCACTGGAAACGTCGAGAGAGTCAATGCTCAATTCTTGGGAGATTGCTTCCCAAATGCATCTGATGGATGTGAATTTTGGGTTTCTTACGGCGAGTCTGTACTACGACGTTACAATGCTTCCAACATGATTCTGCTTGACGAGTGGGACGACATACCCGGCCCAATAAGGGGCATGGAGGCCATGGGCCAAGAGTACCTCTTCGCTTCTATGGATGGAATACTGAGATGGGATACTAACAATTCCACGTTCCTCACGCCCTGGACCCCCGGATCTGGAATGCCCGCAAATGTGGACGACGAGGTCTACTCGATGCTGACTGTTGGAGACGATCTGTGGATTGGGACATATCAGGGCGGCTCATCAGACGTCTCGCTCTGGAACAGTACACAAGATCAGTGGACGGTTTACTCTTCCAACAGCCTCGGCTCGTTCGCATATCCGGCTGATCTCAATCTTTGTGACGAGATTGTACACGTGGCATTCGGTCAGGTTGTTTGGTGGTCTCAAGGCTTCGTCGCTAGGTATGATTACGGAGATCATGACGGAAATAGCATAACGGATGAGTGGATCGATTCATGGGATAATTCCGATCTTTCAGATTCGGACCCAAGAGCGGTTGCTTGTGACGAGGCCCATCCAATGGCATATGTTGCATTCGATACGGACAATGTGGGAATCGACAGATACTCATATTCCACTTCTTCATTCGAATCAACCATACTCCCCTCTGATGGAATAGCGATTGAACCGATCTTCCCAGGGGGTTTGCTGCATGACGACGATCTTCTGATAGCAAGCCATGTCGATCAAGGAGGCATATCCAGGATCGAGACTTCTGGAAGCACATTCCTAACGGGCACGGTCCTTGGCGCCGGGATGGATGGAAGCTCGATTGCCAGAGCACCTCCCCTATCCGATCATGCATATGCAATAGGGCGGTCCGGTGAAAATTCCGGAATTAACAGGGTAGATCGATTAGATCCAACCGGATTGATTCAGGGAGGGTACGACGAGCTCTATCTACTTCCCTCCGCCAATGTGGTTGAATTCGTATCCAATGGCACGAAAGTCTGGGCTGCGATAGGGCCCTCAGTCCAATGGCAAGGAAACTCGGGCTATGGCGAGATTATCCTTGAAGGCGATTTGGATACTGCTGGGAACGTTTCGTGGGTGAGGACATTCAATTTCAACGACGACATCATCGTTGATATGCTTCTGGATAACGACGTGTTGTGGGTAACCACTACCTATCAAGGTCTGATAAAGATCGATCTGACCACTAGTCAGAGAAGAACGCACCCAGGCTCTGTTCACGGGTCAATGGATGGGATGCACATAGACGGCAATCACCTCTACGTAGGACTTACCAGCGTGTTCGATGCAGCCTCAGGCTTCCAACCGATAGATATTGCAACCAGGATATGGGACGAGCCTGCCTTGCTGGCAGCACTGCCGTCTAACAATATCGGAGATTTCGAGCGCGTAGGTAATGTGACGCATATCGCTACTTCAGTCGGTATCGGAAGATATGACGAGTCTACTTCCCAATGGCTCGATCCCATCACATCATATGACGGTCTACCCCCTAATGCTCAGAAATTGGAATGGGTCACTGCTACCCCCTATGGGGATGTTCTCGTCGTAAGCGGCCCAAGCGGTATCTCCTTCGTCTCAGACCCCAGTGGCAATGCTTCAGTCACCGCGAGAGTGACTCAAGTTGAGGGCCTGATATCCACTGCGGTTGCTGATTTTACCATAGCACCCGCATCCAGTGGGAACTTCACTCTCCCTGATGGGTCAATCGTCCAATTAAGTCAGCCTCGGGTGCTTTTAGCATCTCATTCGGGTTTCGGCAACTCAAGACCGTGGATTTCTTCGTGGTCGATAGACAATGAGACGATGTTGCGGGACTATCCCCTCGATATGCTTCCTAGCAATACAGTCACAGCATTGGCTTCAGACAATTGGGGTATCCATATCGCCACTGAATCCGGCCCAATGTACCATTACAACGCATCATCCTATTCGATGGAAATAGGTGCTGCTGCAGGGTCGGTGCAGTCCTGGCCTGTAACCTCCATGCTTTCTGATGGCTCAAGAATAGTCGCAGCAGGAAACGGCTTCGATATAATCGGAGTCGCTGATCACGATGTAAGGACGCATGATTCTGCTATGGACTCATATGTGAACGACATAGCACTCTATGGCACAACACTAGCTCTAGCAACCGACGGAGGCGTCTTGGCTTATCGGCCATACTGGACACTTGAGCAGGTATACGTTGATGAATACGCTCGAGCAGAGAATCTAGATCTGACTATTCTGGGTAGCACCACCGACATCACAGACCACACACGGCCCGGGAATGGCATCGAAATACAGTCCGGACTCATCGTTCCCGATCATTCGAGCTTAACAGGCCAGATCCAATACTACGGAGCAATCCCATTCTCCTGGCATCCTGCCATCTTCACAAGCCTCTCTTCTTCCCAGCCAATTTGGTCCACGACTAAGGAACTCAATTACACTGGCTCATGGAATCTGTCTACTCAGACGGGACTCCAGCAACTTCTCCAACTCGCAGTTGATAGCGCAGGCGCTCCCTCGGATGCGAATTGGGAATTTGCCCTCTCGCCCCCCAACTCAGGCAAGATCGAGATACGAATGACCTATGATTGGATTAGACAGGAGATACCGACAACAATCACCCTCCTCACCGACCGTCCCAATGACGCAGGCGACGGGCTGACGGTTAATTGGGCGATTTCTGAAGACTCTAGCTTTGTTTCATACGACATATTCCTCTGGGATATGGCTTCGGATGGATGGGATTCCGACACTCTGGAGGCCACTGGATTATCGCAACTAGTATCTACGCCCATACTTTCAATATCCGACTTGCAAACTCTCGGAGCCAACATCGAAACCGCCTATCTGAACGACACTATCCAACCGATACAGCCAGGGCACGAATATGGGGCTGCCATATCGATCAGATATCCGGATGGTTCCCTAGGCCCAATATCGGTCTACAACGGTTCTGCACTAGCGGTCGACAACATTCCAGACCCTCCGTCTTCACTATACGCAAGCCCATTCGGTTTCTCAGGGGGCAGCCTCCTTGTCGAATGGCAGTTGTGTACCGATCTCGATAGCCACTCAACCAGAATATGGTATTCCACAGTTGAAATTGAAGATGTGAATGCAATTCCAACATCGGTTGACGTGTCAATGGCTCTTGGCAATCAGACGATCATAGACGTATCCCCTTCGACCCCAATTTGGCTGGCCGCTTCATGTGTAGACCTAGCAGGCCAATACGAACAAGACAATCCAACACTATTCGGACCAATCGTAGCGGCCGGGGGGCTCGATGACTCAATACCCCCAGCACGTGTCAGTGGCGTCGAAGCTTCAGATCTGCCATTCGATGATGGAGGATATCTGCAAGTATCGTGGGACGAGAATGAAGAAGAAGACTGCGTATTCTATTCGGTGTATGTATTGCCAGCTTCTGGTTTTTCGCCTCCGACAAGTGCGGAAGGATGGCCCACGGCAACCATTGTGCCGGGTTGCGGAAATACAACAACTATAATCGGCGGACCAGATGGAACTCCACTTGAGAATAGCATACGTTACTGGGTTGCAGTTATTGCTTTCGATGACTGGGGTAATGGAGATCTGAACAACATTCTTCCCGACGATGCCACTCCCTATGATAATCTGGGAGCAGAAGGACCAGAACCTCCAAGACTAATCGATGTAGATGCATTTGACCATCCTTCAGACGACGGCACAGCAATAGATGTAGTTTGGACCAGGAGCGATGTGCCTGACTTCGCTTTCTACACCATATGGGTCAGTGAACATCCTCTGGACGATGTCACATCCCTCTGGTTCTTTTGCTCTGATGATCCATCATCATGCGGCTTGTCAGTTATTGAGCAGCGTCAGATAGGCGGAACCTCAAGAATCGAGATTGAGATCGATAAAGCACTCTATGGGACCACACTGACAGACTCGACAAGCTCAGAAATCATCCCAGATATACCGCTCTACGTTGCAGTGACCGTGCATGACCTTTCAGGAAATGTGTTCCTCGACCAGTTGGAGACCGCAATAGCACTACCCCTCTCCAATATGGGGGATTCAGAACCGCCTCTCAGAATTCCCGCCCCGATACTCATCGATCGCGACCCAGATCACGGAAACGGAATGTTCGTAGTATTCGAGCCAAGTATCTCGCCAGACATCATGTCATACGAGATATATGCAGTTACGGACTCACCGTTCCTCCTAGACAACATTGCGACCCTAGAACCGTCGGTGACTCTATCCAGAGATTC
>JAZANC010000050.1:0-2738 GCA_036228805.1 Thermoplasmatota archaeon | reverse complement strand
TCCGATATTGTTAGACGGCAGTGCTGCCAGCAAGGCAGGCTCGTCCCATATCCTGGTTGCAATATCTATCGGTTGGAAGCCTGAGGCTGCATCGAACACGCTGGTAAGTCCTACGTAGAGGTGATTCCCGTCGATGTGCATCCCATCCATTGACCCGTGAACTGAGCCTGGGTGCGTTCTTCTCTGACTAGTGGTCAGATCGATCTTTATCAGACCTTGATAGGTAGTGGTTACCCACAACACGTCGTTATCCAGAAGCATATCAACGATGATGTCGTCATTGAAATTGAATGCCCTCACCCACGAAACGTTCCCAGCAGCATCCAAATCGCCTTCAAGGATAGTCTCACCATAGCCCGAGTTTCCTTGCCATTGGACGGAGGGCCCTATCGCAGCCCAGACTTTCGTGCCATTGGATACGAATTCAACCACATTGCTGGAAGGAAGGAGATAGAGCTCGTCGTACCCTCCCTGAATCAATCCGGTTGGATCCAATCGATCCACCCTATTAATTCCAGAATTTTCACCAGACCGCCCTATTGCATATGCAGAATCGGATAGGGGAGGTGCTCGAGCAATCGAGCTTCCATCCATCCCGGCGCCAAGGACCGTGCCCGTTAGGAATGTGCTGCCAGAAGTCTCGATCCTGGATATGCCTCCTTGATCGACATGGCTTGCTATCAGAAGATCGTCATCATGCAGCAAACCCCCTGGGAAGATCGGTTCAATCGCTATTCCATCAGAGGGGAGTATGGTTGATTCGAATGAAGAAGTGGAATATGAGTACCTATCAATTCCCACATTGTCCGCATCGAATGCAACGTATGCCATTGGATGGACCTCGTCACAAGCAACCGCTCTTGGATCCGAATCTGAGAGATCGGAATTATCCCATGAATCGATCCACTCATCCGTTACACCATTCCCATCATGGTCTTCGTAATCATATCTCGCAACGAAACCTGGCGACCAAAAAATTACCTGGCCGAACGCCACATGTACAATTCCATCGCACAGGTTGAGATCAGCCGGATACGCAAAGGACCCGAGGCTAGTGGCAGAATAAACAGTCCACTGATCTTGTGTACTGTTCCAGAACGAGACGTCTGATGAGCCGCCCTGATATGTCCCAATCCAAAGATCATCTCCAACAGTCAGCATCGAGTAGACCTCGTCGTCCACATTTGCGGGCATTCCAGATCCGGGGGTCCACGGCGTGAGGAACGTGGAGTTGTTAGTATCCCATCTCAGTATTCCATCCATAGAAGCGAAGAGATACTCTTGGCCCATGGCCTCCATGCCCCTTATTGGGCCGGGTATATCATCCCATTCGTCAAGCAGAATCATGTTGGAAGCATTGTAACGTCGTAGTATAGACTCGCCGTAAGAAACCCAAAATTCACATCCATCAGATGCATTTGGGAAGCAATCTCCCAGGAATTGAGCATTGACTCTCTCGACGTTTCCAGCGGCCCCCAAAGGATCCACCCACGATGAAGAGGTTATGTTCCATCTTGCGATGTCTCCCGAGCCTGCGCTGCCGCCCCATCCCTGAGTTCCTATAACGCTCAGCCAAAGTTGGTCTTGTATCAATTCCATGCCTCGTATCTGACCATTGTATCCGAGGCTTTCTGTAGTATCTATCTCATCCAAAGAAGTGTTACTTGTGAGATTTATTCGTGCTATGCTATCTCTGCTCTGCCACCACTGATTTGGAGGAGGAGGGACTTGCTGATAATGCAAAATATCCTGATGGATGGCGATTGCTGCCGGTGGCTGGTTGGGGAGTGTTGGACCATCGGTATTTGTTCCCAAATCCCAATCAATTAGAGCAGTCCCATTGGCTGCATCGATCAAGACGAGTCCGAAATAGCCCCCGGCCCAGATTGTGCCAGGATCCTGCCCTTTAACGAGCATAGTGATGTACTCGTTCTCAATAACGCCTGTTGTACCATCCCAAGTACTGAGCCATTCCTCACTTATCAGATCGTATCTCGCGATTCCGGTTTCTTCCACACCGAGATAGAGGGTCGTACCAATTTGAACGACGTCTGTCTGGTCCGAGTCTGCGGCCGCGGTCCAGACATCGACCACTATTCCATTCAAAGTATCAATTATCCCTAACCCCTCGGACGTTCCGGCATAGAGGCGATTCGCCTCCAGCATGGAGACGCTATCGACGAAACGGGAAGGAAGGCCGTCATTCTCGCTCCAACAATCGACCAGATCGTATGTCCAATCCCACATGCAAGCACCCCTGTTGGTGCCCATGTAGACTCCATCGACATCGCTAGATGCCTCGAAAAACTGGTATGGATCGTTAAATCTGCCGGGAATACTCGTTGGGAATATCGACCATGTGGGGGAAAGGTAATCAGAACCGTCCCACGAGGCTGCGATTCCTGGGTCCCAGAAGGATGGTCCCTCAGTTGCAACCGTGATGCCGCCATTTGCATCAGTGTGGATATCGTTCACATCATCATCAGGTAGAGTGCCACTAGCCTCATCCCATATGTGCAAGACTTCGCCAGTAAATCGATCCAAGATTATGATTCCAAATCCCTTGAGACCCAAGAAAATTGTGTCATCAGGCGGATAGTACGCTATCGGAGCATTCTCGACATCGTCTACTCCGAGTGATCTCCAAGATGATAGCACTGTCTCAGTTGAGATTTCAATTCGGATTACGCCAGCGTCATTGGTCCCAATGTAAACTATGTCTGATCTTATGGCCATCG
>JAZANC010000049.1:0-4079 GCA_036228805.1 Thermoplasmatota archaeon | reverse complement strand
TGTTGGATCCATGGTCATATGCTTGAACTACAAGTGGCCATAGACGGAAAGTCTTCAACGGTCATCCCCCCAAGATGTTGCTATAGTGTTATTATTGCCAGCTATGAAGCATGATGAGAAGACGATGTTGCGAATGCGGGAAAGGCTCGAAGACGTAGGGTGGACCAGAGGGGTCATGCTCCATGAATTTCTGAAATTCAATGTTGCTGGAACTTTCAATTTCCTATTCGCCCTGGTCCTCTATGAAATACTGTACTGGATCGATCTATGGTCAGCCCACACAGCAGTAGCTGCTTGGGCGGTCTCATGTGCAATAGGGAACGTAGAAGCCCACTTCATGCATTATAGATTCACTTTCAAGTCTGAGTTTCCCTATTTCAGGAGTCTGAATCGGGCTTTTTGGACCTATACGGGCCAGTTAATCGTTACGACGGCGTCCCATTATTTGATGGTCGAAGTTCTTCTCGTCCACCACAGAATTGCTTGGCTGGTCAATACTTGTGTTTTCGGATTCGTTAATTTCCTCCTGATCAGGTGGATTGCATTCCCCCCCGAGTATGATCAAAGTAGAAAACGTGATCTAAACCTAACATGAATTCAGTTGGATAGGAGGAGGCCAATGTTTCCGATTTATTCCTCATCCATCCTTGAAGACAATTCTTCAGCGCATTCGATACAGATTCGCATCAGTCCTGATGAGGAAGTCTCAGAGAACATCTTTTGCTGCAATTCGATATCGTAGCATAAAGAAGAGCAGATCTTCCAAATGAATTTCAACTGTTGATTAGCGTCTTTGACCTGAGATTCTCTTTCGAAGTTCAGGTTTTGACCTCTGAACATGGAGCTCATCTCGAGTATCGACTTGAGTGGAGATAGAATTTCTATAAATTCGAGATAATCGCGGTAGTTGTGATCCTTTTTTGGCGAGTCCATGATTTTTACATGTGCTCTGATGTAGAGCTTTCCATCCACGGGGTTTCCTGCCTGCTCCATCAATTCCTCTACACCCGGATATCTCTCCGAGTCCAGCACATTGGGCAAAACGGGTTGAATCACTTCCTCAATTTCGAAAGCAGACTCTGACATTATCTCAATTATGAGGTTTGATCCCGATTCTTCATAATCTGAAACTCTGCATAGAACCCCCATTTTCGTTGGCTGGCCCCAACCATTCAACTCGCCTGCTTTTGGTTCCAAAGCGATGTAACCGAATGGCTTTGAGTCGAGAATGCAATCATTCATCATCTGCTTGTATCGTGGTTCGAAAACTCTGAGCCTGCCATTGAAACCTGGGAAGAAATCAGGGCCCAATAAGAAAAGAGGGAGGTTGTCGATTTTTTCCACACCGTTTTTAGATTCATGTGAAATTTAATCATCTGTATATGCTTGAATGGTATATCGCGTGTGTGAGCTTGACTAAGAAAACCAGGGATGCCTGCCGAAATGGTTCCTGGGGGTTGTTTTACCGTTTTTCAGATAGTATTGGTATCCTGAAAGAACAGATCTTAGATATTTTTTGAGGCGTGGCCGAATCCAGATAGCATGTGGTAAATATGCAATGTAAACCGGTAATCCGGCTAGCACATATGGGTAAACGGTTATTCTCAATTTCGATCTGCCCTCGATAACAGAGTCAATCTCCCATACAACGTAGGATTGTGGCCCCCTCTCCTCTCCGATCAGGAGGGAGTACCCCAGCCCCTCATCCCAATTTATGAAATTTCGAATGTAATTGAGTCCATTCAGATAAACAAGACGGTCGGAGCGGTTTTCTTTATCCCAGCGAATAACTTCATTCGATTTGCAGAATGGATGGGAGTGATTGAGATTTCCCGGCTCGCTGATCATCCTCCATACTTCACCCGATTCACAGGGGAATACCATTGATTGAGATACTGAAAGCCTTTTGGTGAATTCTTTCATGATTCAATACCTCTTTTTGACTGATTTGTTGGGCTCAAAGATACATGGAGTCAAGATTTCAGGTAATTCGCACCCATCGTTCCTTTGGAAAAGGTCAGAAGCCCACTCAACAACAGCATCGTAATGGGTCTGGTTTCTAAGTCCGCCTAACCAAGTCGAGCTTTTGTCAGTCTCCAAAAGCACGACGTTGCGCATACTGCAATGGCCAAGGCAACCGGATATTATTAGTTCGACGGAGTCTCCGAGGTCTTTCTCCTTCCATGCTTCTTTCAATGCACTAACTGGCACTTCATCATGGCCCTTCTCTAGATTACCGCAACAGCACCCGCTGCACACCACAACATTTGCCAGCAATACAAGTCCCCAGTCATGCGCAATAATTCTAATTTTGATCTAAAGTCAACCCGATATAACGAAATCATTACTGTCGACCGGTACCCAAACGTTGGTTTTCTCATTGTTCTGGATTTCAACCCGGTATGGGTTGCCTTGATCCCAGCACTTCAGGATTTTTCCCTGTGTGAAGCCTCCAGTGACATTCGCGTAAACGGTGTCTCCGACGTTGAATCGTAGTTCTTCTGCGACGCAATCCATCAATCCTGATTCGAGGGCTTCATGGTCTAGATCACGTCCAATGAATACGAATCGGCACTCCCGCTTTTCGCCCTCTTTCCAGAGACCTATTTCCTCATTGAAAGCCCCTCCAAACAGCATGTGCACGCCCTGGAAGACAAACTTCTGATCCATGCCCTTTACAGCAAGAACGCCTTTGTAACGGAAAAGGTCCTGTGCCTTGTCCTGCATGAGGCCCCCGATCCAACCCTCCAATTTGTTCACATTGAGTTCTCCTTCAAACTTCGAGCTTACTGATGTGACTCGCTGATCATGCTCATGCTCTGCATCGGTATCGAGGAATTCCGGATCCATCTCCAAAGTTCTCTCTAAATCGAAGGCCCCGATATTGATCAGATTCTCTGGATCGATTAAGCTGTTTTGAGTACGATAAATCGGAGCTGATCCGTTGATCGATCTAATTTTACTTTCAACTTCTTTTAGATATTCTTCGGAAACCAGATCGATCTTATTCAGCAGAATTCGATCGGCGAAGGCGAGCTGTTCCACTGCCTCGTTTTCTACATCTTCTGGCTTTTCCTCCTCAACGTGTTGGATGACGTGTTTGGCATCAACCAAGGTTATGATTCCATCCAGCTTGTAGCGATCAACGACCTTTTCATCGACGAAGAAAGTTTGCGCCACTGGCGCTGGATCGGCCAAACCCGTTGTCTCAATCAAAACGCCGTCGAAATCTTTGATTCTCTCGTACATCTGATCTAGCAACTCTGTGAGATCTCCCCTAACGGTACAACATATGCAGCCGTTCATAACCTCAATTATGCTTTCCTCAGAGCTTTCGACCAAGATGTTCTCATCGATGCCTATGTCGCCGAATTCATTCTCGATGATTGCAAACTTCATTTTGTGCTCCATACTTGAAAGTATATGATTCATGAGAGTGGTCTTTCCCGAACCCAAAAAACCAGTCAAAACTGTTACTGGAATACGTCTTTGTTTGTTTACATCGCTCATTCTTTCCACTTCCATAATTGGGGCGAATATTGGATTATTTAGTTGGAACTATTACTGGATTCTCTGTGGATTATTATTATGGCTGAGACGTCGTACTTCGACATTATGTATCTTCTAATCTCAGACATAATGTATACGTGTTAGACAGTACGCCATGCATTCCGTTCGGGGGTTGATTGTGATGCGAGTTGCGCTTCTTCTTGTTTCACTCATGCTGATGTTGATGGTACCAGTTTCTGGTGAAGAAGAGGCATTTGTGATGACTCAAAGCATCCAAGACGGGAAATTGAAAGTAACTGCCAGCCAAAATCCAAATTCATCATTCGAATTCGTTCAAAATGGCCCATCATGGGAGCTTGATCTCTCGACTCTACCGGATGGCAAACATACAATTGGTTTGAGTTCGGATGGAGAAGAACAGCTGGCGGTTTTCTGGACAGGCGCCCAATCAGAATTCATTTGGGAAGATGCTCTTATCCAGATGGTGATGATCGATCGATTTGTTAATGGGAATACGAGCAATGACGGTCTGACCAGCGGATCCTCGTTTGAGGCCGACTGGCAGGGGG
>JAZANC010000048.1:0-5701 GCA_036228805.1 Thermoplasmatota archaeon | reverse complement strand
CGCTGCTGATTAGCGAGGGGTTGGAGGTAGATTCCGAATTTCGTTTCGATCAGAAGAATCTTATGAAAATCGCTAGAGAGGCTAGAGATGCCACCATCCAGACAAAGATGTAGGCGTTCTGAGATAGATTTCTTGGGCTCTCGTCCGAACTGTCCTCGCTCATTGGTGCTTGGCGTGCAATATCGGATGTAAACCTAACCAATACTACAGGAATGGATTGAGCAGAATTGCTCCAGCGAGTGGTATGAGCACCATTGTTGCGTTATCATCGATCACATTGGTTCTCGGTAGTTCCCCGATTACAGTAAGCGGTGCAAGAAGAGCTGTGGCTATCAGCGGGGTGTCCAAGTATAGTGTGCAGCCCACCCATATGGCATATGACGCCGCGCCTCCGACCAGGATTGCGGTCCGCAGGCCGCTTGTCCTCCGCTTCACCTCGCCCATGACTGGGTCGACTATGCAGAGCCCGAGTATGATTGGGATTCCGAAGACTCCCGCCTGTATTCCATCTCTCCCCATTGTCGGGGCCATGAGCAATGCAATGGAGACTGCAAACGTGCCCCAAGCCATGGCGGATATCTGGCTAGCCTCGTATTCTCTTTGACCCACTATAACGATGCCCGATTTGAGCCTGATTGCTTCCACAAGCAGAATAGCCACGCATGTGAGGCTCACGAATTCCTGAGGGGCCAGATTGAGTTGCGAGGATATTTCTTCACCATAGACATAGTACAGAACGGGTATGAGAACCATTGAGACGTGGATGAGTCTTCGGAATATGTGCCCGTAGTCTCCACCCACCGAGTGCCTCGCGTGATCGATATTTACATCATACTCTTCCATTGCCAAACTCCACCATGTCTGCAGCCTCATCCGGCCCGATTGCCCTTGATGCTAATGCTTGCATCGCATCCTCGTATACTGGCCTACGTCTCATCCTATCGGCCAATATAGAATCGAGCAGCATAGAAGACCTCATCAGCAGGCGATCTGGATTGGGGGTTATCTGATCGAGGCTCTCCATCAGATCATCCAGACCGCTACCCTTCAACGCGGATACAGATATCACTTCAGGGGCTCCTTCAGAGAGGGAGAGACCCTCCTTGATTGAATTAACAGACTCCTGTGATCCCGGAAGATCGGATTTGTTGCATGCTATGATGTCTGCTATCTCGAGGATGCCTGCTTTCTCAGCTTGTAGAATGTCGCCTCTATCTGGGCCCTCGACGAGCATCACCCTATCGGCAACGGAGGCAATGGCAAACTCGCCTTGACCGGCCCCGACGGTTTCTATGAGGATCCGATCCCATCCGAGACTCTGAAGCACCTCGACCATTCTCCGAACTCCGTTGGAGATTCCTCCAGAACTGCCTCTCGAGGAAACCGATCTGAAGTATATCTTGGAGGGATCTGAAAACACCATCCTAGCCCTATCTCCAAGAAGCGCTCCCCCTGAAACAGGAGATGACGGGTCGACGGCTAATATTGCGATTGTTTCCCCCTTTTCTGACCAACTTGAGGCTAATCTGTCGATGAGAGTTGATTTTCCTGCGCCGGGCGGCCCCGTGATGCCGAGTATCCAGGAGGGTTTTCTGTCGTACGCATGCACAGGTCCCCCCTCCTCCGCAATTGTGAGTAGTTTCGCAAGTGCCCTCCTGTCTCCATCCAAGGCTGCATCAAAGAGGGGCTCTGAGGTGTTTATTGCCATCTCCAATCGCCTCCTTCTCCTACTCCAGCAGGCTTACCTTCTTCTCTTCTTGATTGGACTTCCTCAAGGAATCTGATTGGCTCAGTCATGCTTGTACCGGGGCCGAATATTGCTCTCACACCAGCACTGTAGATCGCATCCCTGTCTGGATCGGGAATTATGCCTCCTGCGAAAACGACGATATCGTCCATATCAGAATCTTTCAATATCTTACAAATCATGGGTAAGAGGCGAGAATGGGCCCCAGAAAGTGTCGATATTCCAATTGCAGACGCATCCTCGTCCCTCGTTATGGAAACTATCTGCTGAGGAGTTCTTCTGAGGCCTGTGTAGATGACTTCGTGGCCGCCATCGCGCAGGGCTCTCGCGATGATTTTAGCGCCGCGATCGTGGCCGTCGAGACCGGCTTTTGCGATGATTATTCTCATGCGCTTCGGTTTAACGTGTGAAAGCCGTCGATTTCAACCAACCGCATGGGGGATTGCTCAGATTACTTTCAGCAAGGCTCATTCACTATATCCGTGTGGCTCTGCCGTAGAGCATGGATGGCGGCGATTCTCGGATAGCAGATCTAAGGGCTAGGAAGTCTCGTTCACAAGCGGGCGGAGGGGCAGCAAGAACCGATGCACAGCATGCGAAGGGGAAGATGACGGCCAGAGAGCGAATAGAGGATCTTCTTGATCCTGGTTCGTTCGTAGAGATCGACGCTCTCGTTGAACATAGGTGCAGAGACTTTGGAATGGACAAGAACGTGATTCCAGGGGATGGCGTGGTTACAGGGCATGGTACGATAGACGGTCGTCTCGTACATTGTTTCGCGCAGGATTTTACTGTCTATGGAGGATCACTTGGAGAGATGCATGGTCTGAAAATATGTAAAATTCTGGATCTGGCTGTTAAAACAGGAACGCCGGTCATAGGTCTGAATGACAGCGGTGGTGCAAGGATACAGGAAGGCGTTGCCAGTCTGGGCTCCTATGCAGAGATATTCTTCAGGAATGTGAGAGCGAGCGGTGTCGTTCCTCAAATATCCGTGATAATGGGGCCCTGTGCCGGAGGTGCTGTGTACTCTCCAGCGATAACTGACTTCGTAGTGATGGTTGACGGTACGTCTCACATGTTCATAACAGGCCCAGAGGTGATCAAAACCGTAACAAACGAAGACGTGAGTTTTGACGACCTTGGCGGTGCTTCCACTCATGCAAAAAGGTCAGGAGTGACTCATTTCGTAGCATCCGACGATTCAGAGGCACTTGAAATCGTGAGGGATCTTGTGAGCAGGCTCCCCTCAAATAATCTCGAACGTGCTCCGAAGCTCATTCCAAAGGACCCGGAAGACAGGATTTGCGAATCTCTTGACTCCATAGTTCCGGAAGATCCCTCAATTCCGTATGACATGCTTGACGTGATAGAAGAGGTGTTCGACACAGGCAGTTTCCTAGAGGTGCAACCTGAATTTGCGATGAACATGGTAGTTGGATTCGCAAGACTGGGCGGCGAATCCGTGGGCGTGGTCGCTAATCAGCCTAAGGTTCTCGCCGGTTGCCTGGACATCGATGCGTCGGTGAAGGCGGCTAGATTCGTCAGATTCTGTGACGCATTCGGGATCCCGCTAGTGACGTTCACAGATGTTCCGGGATTCCTACCGGGGGCCAATCAGGAGTGGGGAGGGATAATCAGGCATGGTGCCAAACTTCTCTATGCCTATGCTGAAGCCACTGTGCCCAAGCTTACTGTGATTACTCGGAAGGCTTACGGTGGCGCCTATGACGTCATGTCGTCAAAGCACATCAGAGGGGATTACAACGTCGCTTGGCCTACTGCACGTCTAGCGGTGATGGGTGCCAGTGGGGCTGTTCAGATCCTGCATAGGAACAGAATAGCAACAGCGGGAAATCCAGAGGAGGAACGAAGTCGTCTTATCGAGGAGTACGAGGAAACCTTTGCGAATCCATATCAGGCCGCTGCCCTGGGTTTCATAGACGACATAATCGAACCGTCGGAAACACGCAAGAGATTGATTCTAGCATTGAAGACCAATATGGATAAGACAGAGGAAAGGCCACGTCGAAGGCACGGCAATCTCCCTCTTTGAGGTGTATATTATGTCTAAAGAATCTAGAAAATTGATCGCATGCATAGTTGCGGCGCTCATCGAAGAGAGACATTCCGAGGGTGTGCGAGAGGACATTCATCGAAGCAAAGGGAGTCGATGGAGCCAGGCGCACCGAGAGAGGGCGACCTCAGGGGTGAATGGGAGATGAAGGAGGAACGTACATTCATCATTGATGGCGAGAGAATCTCTGCAGAGGTCGAAAGGGACGGCGACATTCTGAGGGTAACTGTGGATGGACAGACACATACGGTCGAGATAGAGGGAGGTTCCGGTCAATCCAAGATCATACGCAGCAGGAGAGGGCGTTCCGGGACTCAGAATGAGAATTCCGGGAGCATCGTTTCTTCGATCCCCGGGAAAGTAGTCTCAATCGATGTTAAAGTCGGAGATATCGTTGAGAAGGGGCAGACGATTCTTATTCTCGAAGCGATGAAGATGCAAAATGAGCTTTCTTCTCCTGTAAGTGGCGTCGTTGCAGATATCTTCGTAGAAGAGGGGCAATCTGTAGAGTCTAACTTTGAGCTTGCATCTATCTCCAAAGAAGCACACGATTAAGTGTCATGGTGCATTTTGTACACCATGGTCGAGTGCGATGTTGACGGGTGTTCGAAAGACGCCGACAAGGTCAGCAGGCTCTCCCCAGATGGTTTCCTAGTTGGAACGGGGAACAAGGCATACTCTTTCAGAGAGGCTTACAAGAGATTTTCTTATTGCGCCGAGTGCCACAATAATCTCATGAAGTCGGTGTGGTCCAGGGTGTCTGGTAGCGGAGACAAATCCGACGACCATGTCGCTCCAACGGCCATATGATCAGATTAGGCCGAGCGCGTCCTCAATCCTGTTCAACTCAGGACCGGTTGTGCCCGTTCCTGCGAGCACGGAGCCATTCGAGGCTATGCATCCTGCGCCGACGTATGGCGATCCGAAGCAGACTGTTCCCACCATCAGAGGAACTCCCAGAGCCTCTGACACCACAGATGCCTCCGACTCGGTGATATCCGGATGTGCGAGAACACCCTTGTCGTTGGCGACTAACGCCGAGCCCACGGTGTCTTGTCCGGATATTCGAACTCGTGTAGAAGGTACCCCGAGTATCTCGGAGATCAAATCGCAGCCAGGGCCAGGGATAGTCATGCCCACCACGGCCCCGTGATTGTTACATGCGATCAGATTGCCTGCAGCATTCACGCCTGACTCCATTATCACCACTTCTCCGAATGATGTCAGCCTATCCAGATCATGCTCTGTGGCTATATCGGCAACTGCAATTCCGTTCTTATTGCCGCGAAGCAGGCTCCCAAGCAGAGTCGACCCCCCTATCGAAAAGGGAGTCATCTCGAGATCGAAGGTCGTCCTGAGCAGCTCCTCGCATTCTTCATCGATAGATATCGGGTGGAACAGCACGTCTCCAATTATGGATACGTGAACTCCGACCTGCGAATGGCCGAGAACATCACCAGTCACCGTAGCCATACCGTGTCGCCTCTGACTCTTGCTACCGTCGGGAATGGAAAAAGGATGCGGGGGTGAAGATGGGTGGCACAGCGACGAACGTTCCCGTGGGCTCTCGCACCACAGTACAGGAATCGACGCAGGAGGGCTTGACTTCCGGGTTCGGGATGGGACCGGGTATTGCCCCTCCGCTGTGGCCGTGCACACCTCATCTTCGAATGTGATGAATCGAGAAGCCTATTGGACAGAGGCCCACCATAGGCCAGGATGTAATAAATTGTCATGTAAAAATTGTCAAGAATGCTCGGGGGGTTAGTGCAGCTGGGCTGAACACCTCGGCGAACCTCGGTGCTTACACCCGCTGTCTATCAAACTCGTCTTCTACGAGTCCCCTGAGATGCCTCGTCTTTCGGATGACTTCGAGC
>JAZANC010000047.1:0-3872 GCA_036228805.1 Thermoplasmatota archaeon | reverse complement strand
AAATACAGAGATATTTATGACACAGAGGGAATAAAATACATCCCTTCATAGTATACTCGTTTTTACAGACGTTACATGAATGCAGGACAGATACTAGTGTTCTTGATTGGAAGTTACGCGTCTTTCGCGATAGCGGTAATGGCCGCTGCTCCGATCTTGGCCTAATGAAAAAATGAGACGAATATGCCCCTAGGACGGTTAAATTAGCCCCTCTTAGACGCACAAGCATGGGTCTACCCCACGACAGGTCCCATCTACTGTGGACCGATGCGCCCACGGCACGATTCATCGAATCCATCGATCGCTGGACGGAGACCTTGATGGATGATGACCCATCTTGGCCGACGACCTCCCCCGTCATGCGTACGGCTGCAAAAATAATCGCTAAGGAGCCGGGCATACTTGCCGGCCAACCAGTCTTGAACTATCTTTTCACCAAGAATTGCCGCCATCCAAATTTGAAATGGAATATTTCTGAGGGCGACGAATTTCAAGTTGGAGATGCAATACTGACAATAGAAGCAGATGGAGCTGAAATTTTGTCGGTCGAGCGAACTGCGATGAATTTGATAACTAGGATGAGCGGAATCGCTACCAAGACGTCCAGATGGGTGAAAATCCTTGATGAGGTAGCCATCGCAGCAACCAGAAAAACACTCTGGGGCGTACTCGATAAGTGGGCCGTACATGCTGGCGGCGGTTTGACTCACAGATTGTCTCGTGCTGATGCACTAATGATCAAAGAAAACGACTTGGCACTTTATCCCCACATCCTCACCGAGCAAATATCCGATGCAACCCGCACCCCTGACTTTTGTGTTGTTGAAGTCGTCTCAATGGAACACGCACTTTCTGTTGCAGGAGCATGGAAAAATAGGTTACAAAAAGACGGGAATACCAATCTTCTGACACTGTTGCTAGACAACCTGGGGCCCGAAGGATCCTGCGATGTCGCATGTCGATTGGAAACAGAGGACCTCCGAAACGGATTAGTGTTAGAGGGCTCAGGCGGTGTGAGACTGGGTGAACTCGACAAGTGGGCGTGTTCAAAGATGGATGTCGTATCCTCGGGAGCACTCACAATGGATTCCGCCCCAATTGATATGACAATGCTCATGGAGGCAGGTAGATGACCATTCATGAAGGCCATCCTAGAAGAGACTCGCTGCTGTCTAGGCAGAAGATTGTCGATGCACATAAGAAGGGCCTGTTAGCAGACTCCGCCTTAATCGCACATGGGAGGGGCGAAGCATTCGACTACCTTCTCGGTGAACGCACCATTCCTTCGGCCAAAAGAGCAGCAAGGGAATCTGTAAACCGTCTTGCTGCTGCATATCGACCTGTGATTTCTCTGAATGGAAACTCAACGGTCCTTGCTGGAAGAGATGCAGTGAAGCTGGCTGCTTTGACCGGCTGCAAGATCGAGATCAATATATTCTACAGGACAGACTCGAGAATGAACCTCCTTTCCCAGACATTGAATCTGATGAGGAATGAAGTTGCTTCTGATAGCCCCCTTGATGGAATCACCCCAGAAGCATGGTCTCAAATGGTCGCCGATGTCGAGATACTCGGCATGAGTCCCGATGCCCATATACCTGGTTTGGAGGGCCCAAGGGCCAAATGTTGTAGTCAAGGAATACACGCCGCTGATACAGTACTCGTACCGCTCGAGGACGGAGATCGCTGCGAAGCCCTAATTCAGATGGGAAAACAAGTGCTTGTAGTAGATTTGAACCCTCTTTCTAGAACAGCAAGAACCGCAACTGTCACCATTGTGGATGACATCTCTCGTGCCTTTAGAGAAATGATCAAACTTGCTTTGGAAAACGCATCAGCCCCCGATTCCAAATGGGACAATAGAACCATCCTGGTAGATGCCATTGACACAATGGGACAAGCATCCTCAACATTATTCGATCAAGACGGCTAATCGAACTCTGTTTTCAGTAACTCCCGGACTCTAGCAGCCACAGCATCACCTACTTCTGATGTAGTAGACGAACCACCGATATCATAGGTCTTCGGACCATCAGACGAAAGCACATCTGAGATTGCTTCTTGCAATATATTTCCACATACATCCAGACCATCATCTGAATGCCGAATAGATAAGTTTTCCAACATTAATTGCAGAGACGAAAGCATCGCCACCGGGTTGACTATATTCTTCCCCGCATGCTTGGGAGCAGATCCATGAACGGGTTCGAACATCATATGACGATCACCAAGATTTGCCGATGCCGCCATCCCCATGCCTCCCTGCAAGACTGATGCTAGATCGGTGGCTATATCCCCAAACATGTTCGGTAGAACAACGACATCAAGGTCTTCAGGATCTCGAACCAACCACATTGTGAAGGCGTCTATGTAGGCCTCTTTAGCATCAACATCTGGATATTGATCGGAGATTTCCCTGAATATGGCACGGAATAACTGACATCCGCGGAGTACATTCGACTTATCGACACAAGTCACGCTCTGCGATTTCCCTAGCTTATTCGCTCGGCGTTCTGCAAGGTCGAAACAGAATCTGTGGATTCGCTCACTCCCTGTTCTCGATATCGGCCGAGGATCCCATCTAACCTCGCCCTCGAGCCCAGGGAACCTTTCAATGACGAGCTTCTCGTCCTTTTCCCCTATCGCAGATTGAGCCATCCTCCTCAGAAGGGAATGGTACAAACCCTCTGTATTTTCACGTACCATTACTAGGTCGACAAGGGAAGAATCCCAGACTTTCTTATGCACTCCATGCACTTTGTGAAGGATCCCCTCGTAGAGTTTCACAGGGCGAACGTTTGCGTATAGATCGAGACCCGATCTAAGACCAAGAATGACTTCTCCACCCGCCACGTCCCCATTGGGGAGCCTTGCATCTGGCCAACCAATGGCACCAAGGAGAATGGCGTCGCTATGATCGCGACATATTTCAAACGACCCTTCCGGCCATTGTTCACCCGTTTCGAGATAGTACTGGCCGCCACAAGGGATCTCCCTAATATCAAAGTCCACTGGCCCGTATTTTTGAATTACATCTAGTACTTTTAGCGCCTCTCGCATCACTTCTCGACCAGTCCCATCCCCTGGAAGTGCGACGATGCGATACGCGGACATCGTGCCTCCCAGAATGAAGCCCTTCATCAAGCAACCCCTGAAAAACAGCAGAGGATATCATGCACATTGTTCATAGACGTCCATGCAGAAGTGACATTTCATGGGTGAGGGCGAATCTGCCGGTGGGAAGTCCCCCATCGATATAGCCGGATTGCCGAATTCAGTGGCTATGCTATGTGATACAATGCTCAGAATAGATCCGGAATGGAGCCTCGATCGATGGTTAGACAGATGCGCCACAGAAGAACTCGAATTAGCATCCTCACATCTTGGCAGAGAGAAAATGCGATTAGAGCAGAGGCTTCGAAGAGTAGAAGATATTGCAAGGCAACTTGGGAGAACCCAAGAAGCCAATGTGTTGACTCAGAGCGATCCCTTTCAGAGAAACCTATTCGACGTATATGACGCGGATGAATCAGGAAACCAGAAAATCGGGGAAATTCTCGATGAAGCAGATCGAGCCACCCCTATCCTCTCACAGAAAGTGACTGATGATGACCCGCTTCTTGCAATCATTGCTGCGAGAATCTTAGATCTGGCCGAGCATGCTCACGCCGAAGGGTCTGATAGCATCAGTTGGGAGGAAGTAATGGAAGAATTGATCCCAGGGGGAATCTCAGAAGAGGAGGTTGACGAGGCTTTCGCGCACCTCATTCAGAATGAACAATTAATCGAATTCGCATTCGGAAAATTCACAATCAACGATGTCCGTTGAACCCCTCGAAAAATTGAGTATATGGAGCAGATTCTCAAATTTG